>NZ_JAMXSG010000005.1:0-68647 GCF_024124365.1 Pseudonocardia sp. McavD-2-B | reverse complement strand
CGGGGCCCCGTTCGCCGCGCCGGGGGCTGCCCGGCTCGCGGAGCTGGGGCTCGGGCCGCGGGAGCTGGCGGTGCTCGACCGCGCCGGGGAACTGCTGCGGGTGGCCCCGGAGGTCGTGCTCGGCCCCGACGCGCCGGAGCGGGCGGTCGCCGCGCTCGACGGGCTCGACGGCGCGTTCACCGTCTCCGCCGCACGGGAGGTGCTCGGGAGCAGCCGCCGCGTCGTCGTGCCGCTGCTGGAGCTGCTGGCCCGCAGGGGCCTCACGGTGCGGATGCCCGACGGGACACATCGCCTGCGCTGAGCGGGCTCCGAGTGGCGACGCCGTGCCGCGGTGCCTACCGTCGACCCAATGACCGACCCCCGTCCGCCCGCCGCCGGCACCACCGACGGCTCGGGCGGGACGTCACCCGATGTCACCGACACCTGCGACGGGCTACGGCTGGAGACCTCCCGGCCCGCGGACGGGACGGTCGTCGTCGCCGTGACCGGTGAGCTGGACATGCTGACCGCCCCGGAGCTGCGGCACGCGGTGGCCGAGCAGATCTCCGCGGCCTCGCTGGTCGTGCTGGACCTCGACGGGGTCCGTTTCCTCGGCACCTCCGGGCTGGCGGCGCTGATCGAGCTGCGGGAGCAGGCCCACCGGGCCGGGGTCGAGCTGCGTCTGGCGTGCACCGAGCGGCGTGTCCTGCGCCCGATCGGTATCGCCGGGCTGCACCATCTGTTCGACATCCACGACGACGTGCAGGCCGCACTCGACTCCTGAGAAAGTGACCTGAGTCACATCCTGGCGTGCCCGGATCCACCCGGCGGCCCGGCACAGCGCGCGGCGCGGAGGTGCGTGGCGGTGTCGTGAACAGGGGCGATGCCCGGTCCGTCCGACCGCGCGGCCGGCCCCGCACACCTCGCACGGCCCGTCGCTAGCACCGATCCCGACGTCGCGCAGGTTTGATCTCGAACCCCCTCGGGAACCGGGGTGAGGAGCCAACCCGGTCCTCCCGGGCCCCGAGCGACGAGGTGAGCACGTGAGCGACGTTTCCCGGCTTCCCGGCCCGATGGACGACGTGTGGCAGTGGCAGCGACTGGGTGCGTGCCGCGGCATGGACAGCGCCGTGTTCTTCCACCCCGACGGGGAGCGCAACCCCTCCCGGTCGCGTCGCACCGAGCGCGCGAAGCAGGTCTGCCGGGGATGTCCCGTGCTGCAGGAGTGCCGCCGCTTCGCGCTGGCCAGCCGTGAGCCGTTCGGCGTGTGGGGCGGGCTGGGCGAGTCCGAGCGCCGCGCCATCATCGAGCGTCGCGACGCCGAACACATCGTCGCCGAGCAGGGCCCCGGCCTCGCCGCCGTCGTCTGACGGACCGCGTACGACGGATCACCGATCCGGCACGGCCCGCCCGGGTTCCGGGCGGGCCGTTCTGCTGCGCGGCCGTTCTGCCCACCCGGCCGGCGTCACACCGCCGAGGGCAGGGCCTCCGGCTCCGTGACGTCCTCCGCGACGGGTCCGGCGGGCCGGTAGGGCAGCACCGGCAGGCCGTAGACCCGGGCGACGCGGCGCACCGCGCGACGGACCACCTCGATCTCCGGGTCGTCCACCGGCCCGGCGGCGGCCGGGGCCACGCACCAGGTGTCGTCGTCGGGGTCGAACCCGACCAGCTCCGAGAGCGCCGCGACGAGGTCCGCCTCGTCGCCGTCCTGCACCGCCCAGCGCAGCCCGAGCCGGTGCAGCCGCACCCGCTCGACCGGCAGCGCCTCGACCGGCACGTCCTCGGTGTCGTCCTCGGCCGCCAGCAGCTCCCGCGCCTCGGCCGGTGTGAGCGGGCGCCGGGTGGGGGCCGGGTCGTCCCGCACGACCAGCAGGTCGGTCTCCCCCGCCTCACCGGAGAGCGCCGCGAGCGGGCCCCCCGCACGGGCGGACTCCGCCGCGGTCAGTGCCACCGCGACCAGCCTCCGCGGTCGCGTCGTCCCCTGCCTCACGCTCGCCCCCGTCGATCCCACACGTCGTCGTCCGTCGAGTACAACGCCCGGATCCCCGATTCGGGTGCCGATTACCCACCCGGACGGACGAGTGGAGTCACCCGGTCCACGAGCGGACGACGACCCCGCGCCCGGAACCCACGGACGGCGTCGACCGCAACACCACCGTGACCTCGGCCCGACCACCGGTAGCGCGGATGGGCCGGACGGTCGAACGGCGCAGGCCCGCCGCCGGGCGGGGCACCGCCGGTGGGCGGCCGCCCCGGACGGTCGACCCCGGACGCCCGACGCGGCCGGTAGCGGTCGACTCGGCCGGCCGGGACCGCCGACACGGCAGACCGGCCGCCGATCGGGTCGGCCGGTGCGGCCGATCGGGTCGCTCCGCGCAGCCGGGTCCGGGCGGGTGACGGTCCGGCCGACCGGACCGTCAGGCCGGGTGGTCCAGACGGATCGCGAGCAGGGCGATGTCGTCGTCGAGCCGGTCCGGCAGGCACACCTCGAGCACCCGCTCCACCACCCGCTCGGGGTCGGCGTCGGACGGCAGCTCCTCCAGCGTGCGCTCGATGAGCTCGGTGCGGGCGTCGGCGTCCTCACCGACGATGTCGGTCAGACCGTCGGTGTAGAACACGAGCAGCGACCCGGCCGCACACGGGACCGTGGCGCCGCCGCGGTGCGCCCCGGCGGCCCGCCCGAACTCCGGCACCGCGCCGAGCATCGGCGAGTGGTGCGCGTCGAGCCGGTGCAGCCGGCCCTGGGGGTCGCGCAGCAGCGGCGCCGGGTGCCCGGCGTTGGCGTAGGTCAGCTCGCGTCCGCCGTCGGGGCCCACCGGCCCGAACCGGGCGTACACAGCGGTCGCCATCGCGGCGATGTCCAGGCCCTGCACCAGCTGGTCGCAGCGGTCGAGCACCGGCCCGGGCGCGTCGCCGCCCCAGGCGTAGGAGCGCAGCACACCGCGCAGCTGCCCCATCGCGGCGGCCGCCGACAGGTCGTGGCCGACGACGTCGCCCACCGCGGCACCGACCGAGCCGTCCGGCATCGGCAGCACGTCGTACCAGTCCCCGCCCACCTGGTTGCCGTCCGCGCCCACCAGGTAGCGGGCCGCGACCCGCATCCCGGGGACCTGCGGCAGCGCCGGGAGCAGGCTGTGCTGCAGGGTGGCCGCCGCAGCCCGCTCCACCTCGTAGAGCCGGGCGTTGTCGACGGCCAGCCCGGCACGGCCCGCGAGGTCCGAGGCCAGGTGCAGGTCGCGCTGGGTCCAGCGACGGCCGTAGGGGAACTGGGTGGACAGCGTCACCAGGCCGAGCACCCGGCCGCGGCCGAGCAGCGGGACGACCATCGCCGAGCGCAACCGCAGCCGCTCGTAGGCGTCGGCCGCCTCCGGGTCGTCGGGGTGGACCTCGCGGCCGTCGTCGGGCAGCTCCTGCACCAGGTACGGCTTGCCGGTCCGCACCGCGGTCTCGGCCTGCTGCTCGATCCGCACGGCCCCCAGTGGACCGGACCGCGACAGCAGCGCCTCGTCGTCGGCGTCGCGGGCGGCGACGGCCATCCGTTCGCGGGTCGCCCCGTCGGGGGTGTCGAGCAGGTCCACCGTGCACAGGTCGGCCAGCTCCGGCACCACGATCCGGGAGAAGCGGCGGCAGGCGTCGGCCACGTCGAGCGCCGTCGTCATCTGGGTGGTCGCCTCGGCGAGCAGCCGCAGCTGGGCCCGCGCGGCCTCGGCGTCGGCGAGCGCCGCCCGCCGCTCCTGCTCGACGACGACCCGCTCGGTGACGTCGCTCTGCACACCGACGAAGTTGACCAGCTCGCCGTCGCCGTCGTGCACCGGCGAGATGGACACCTGGTTCCAGAACGCGGTGCCGTCGCGCCGGTAGTTGAGCAGCACCTCGGTGATCGCCCGCCGTTCCCGCAGCGCCTCGCGCACCCGGCGGACCGCCGACCGGTCGGTGTTGGGGCCCTGCAGGAACCGGCAGTTGCGCCCGGCCACCTCGTCGAGGGGGTACCCGGTCAGCCGTTCGAACGACGGGTTCACCCAGGCCAGCGGGTCGTCCTCACGCTGCGGGTCGGAGATGGTGAACGACATCTCGGTGGCGAGCACCGCACGGTCGCGCAGGAACCCCATCCGGTCGCGGTCCTCGCCATGGCCGGCCTCGGAGTCCGACAGCGGCAGCAGCACGGCCAGCGCCCGGCCGGGCCCGGTGGCCGAGGACTGCGCGTAGGTGCCCTGCCCCTGGGCTCCGGGGTCGGCCAGCGCGAACCCGGTCACCCAGACCAGGGTGCTGCTGGCCGTGGCCCCCTCCCCCGGGACCGGGACGCCGTCGCGGTCGGGCATCAGCCCCGGCCCGTGCAGCGCGACCGGCTCGCCGGACACCGTCTCGCCGGAGGCGATCCGGGCCAGCGGGGACCCCTCGCCGGTGTACGGACGGCCGTCCAGGTCGGTCAGCCGCGCGGCCTCGCTCCACTCGCGGACCCCGATGGGCAGCCGCACCGGGCGGTCACCGGCCAGCTCCAGCGCGGTGGTGTTGGCGTAGACGATCCGGCGCTCGGAGAGGTCGATCATCAGGACGGCCACCTGCGCCCCACCGCGCACGTGCGGCATGGCCGGGGTGCTCGGCTGCTCCCCGAAGGACTCCACCGAGGTCGCGACCGCCTGGTCGACGGCCCGTTCCACCGCGTCGCCGGGGGGACCGGCCGGGGCGTCGGGGCCGAGATCGGAGTACCGCGTCACCCGGGCGAGCCTAAGGGCAGGCGCCGTGCCGGGCCCGCCGAGCCCGGCCGGTATCGTCGGGCCCGGTCTCCTGTCGTGGGTGGACCGGACCCGGCGCGGGCCAGGACGGCCCCGCCGCGGCCCCGGTGCGTCGTGCGGCGCGAGAAGACACCTGCCCGTCGAGAGCACGGCGGCGCTCCACAACGCTTCCGCGCCGTCCGGCGCCCGACACGGAGGTGATCACCCTGCCCGGATCCGCGCCGGCGCAACCGTCCCGGGGGGACGGGGACGCCGAGCTGGACGGCACCGACTCCGCCCACCTCGGCGTCGGCTTCTCCTCACCGCGCAGCGGCCTGACCGTGCTCACCGTGCGCGGCGAGGTCGACACCCTGACCGCACCGCGTCTCGAGACCGCCCTCGACGAGCTGCTGGACCGCGCCCCCGACGGCGACGGCCGCGACCTCGCCGTGGACCTGGAGGGCGTCACGTTCCTCGCCTCCAGCGGCCTCGGTGTGCTCATCCACACCGCCCGGCGGGCCGCCCGGGACGGACGGCGGCTGTTCGTCGTCGCCACCAACCGGGCCGTGCTCCGGCCGCTCGAGGTCACCGGCTCCGCCCAGCTGTTCACCGTCCTGCCCGACCAGGAGGGCATTCCCGGCGCCTGAGCGGGCACCCGGTCCTGCACACCCCCGCCGGAGGCGACATGATCCGGCCCGACACCCCGTCGCACGAAAGGACTCGTCAGCGTGGCCCAGGAGGACGTGGCAGGCACGGCGCACGGCGCCGGCACCGACAACACCGTCGAGATCAGGGTCGCGGCGCGGCCCGCGCTGATCCCCACGGTCCGTGCGGTGGCCTCCGACCTCGCCGCACGCGCGGACTTCGACCTGGACGCGGTCTCCGATCTGCGGATGGCCGTCGACGAGGCGTGCGCGACGCTGGTCGCGATGGCCGCTCCCGGCTCGCCGCTGCGGTGCACCTTCGCCGTCTCCGACGAGCGGATCGAGGTCACCGCCCGGGTCGAGACCGGCACCGGTGCGCAGCTGCCCACCGACTCCTTCGGCTGGCGGGTCCTGCAGACCCTGGCCGATCACGTCGCGGTCGAGTCCGGTGAGGAGGACGGCGGGCGCCCGGCCCTCACCATCCGCCTGCACAAGCTCGCGGGTCACGGGCTGTGACGTGACGTCGGACCCTCAGTACGCCCACCTCACCCCGCTGCTCGAGCAGTACGCGGGTCTCGACGACGGCGACCCCCGTCGGGAACAGCTGCGCGATCAGCTCGTCACCGGCTACCTGCCCGTCGCCCAGCACATCGCCCGCCGGTTCAACCACCGGGGCGAGCCCCTCGACGACCTCGTGCAGGTCGCGACGGTCGGGCTGATCAACGCCATCGACCGGTTCGACCCGGAGAAGGGCGGTGAGTTCTTCTCCTTCGCCGTGCCCACGATCTCCGGTGAGGTACGCCGGCACTTCCGGGACCAGAGCTGGTCGATGCGGGTGCCGCGGCGGCTCAAGGACATGCACGTGTCGATCAACGGCGCGGTGTCCGAGCTGTCCCAGACCCTCGGTCGCGCGCCCCGGCCCTCGGAGCTCGCCGAGTACCTCGACCTGCCCGTCGCCGAGGTCCTGGAGGGCTTGGAGGCCGCCGAGGCCTACCGCAGCTCCTCGCTCGACGAGATGCTGTCGTCGGAGGACGGCAGCGCCACCGTCGGCGAGCTGGTCGGCGACGCCGACGCGGAGCTCGACCGGGTCGACTACCGCGAGTCACTGCGCCCGCTGCTCGCCGAGCTGGCGCCCCGCGAGCGGACCATCGTGATGCTGCGGTTCTTCGGCAACCGCACCCAGACCCAGATCGCCCAGGAGGTCGGCATCTCCCAGATGCACGTCTCCCGGCTGCTCGCGCAGACGCTGTCCCGGCTGCGCAACCGGCTCGACCCGGAGGACCGCACCTTCTGACGCCCGGGCCGCGCGGCGACGCCGTGCCCCGTCCGCGAGGATCGGGGCGGGACCGGCGCACCGTCCGGGCCCGGAGCAGGGAGGTAGGAGATGAGCGTGCCGGAACACGTGCTGGTGGTCGGCGCAGGGCTGGCCGGACTGCGCACGGTGGAGAACCTGCGCCGGGACGGTTACGAGGGCCGGATCAGCCTGGTGGGGGCCGAGGAGCACCTCCCCTACGACCGCCCGCCGCTGTCCAAGCAGTTCCTGGCCGGTGAGTGGGAGCGCACCAAGGTCGACCTGTGCACCGCCGAGGACCTCGACGAGCTCGGCGTACGCACCCACCTCGGCCGCTCCGCGGTCGCCCTGCGGCCCGCCGAGGACCCGGCCGACGGCTCCGAGGTCGAGCTCGACGACGGCACCGTCCTGCACGCCGACGCCGTCGTCCTCGCCGTGGGGGTCACCTCCCGGGTGCTCGACGACCAGCCCGACTCCGCGCACCTGCTGCGTGCCGTCGACGAGTCCGAGCAACTGCGCGACGCGCTGGCCTCGGCGTCGTCGCTGCTGGTGGTGGGTGCCGGGTTCATCGGGGCCGAGGTCGCGAGCACCGCCCGGGACCGGGGTGTCACGGTGACCGTGGTCGAGACCGGCAGCGTGCCGATGGCACGGCTGGTGGGCGAGCAGGCCGGTGCGGTCGTGGCCCGGCTGATGGGCGACGCCGGGGTCGACCTGCGTACCGGGGTGTCGGTGTCGGAGCTGACGGACTCGGGCGCCACGCTCTCCGACGGGTCGACGGTGACCGCCGACGAGATCGTCGTCGGCGTCGGCGGCATGCTCGACCTGGGCTGGTTGGAGGCCACCGGCGTCGACGTCGCCGACGGCATCCCCTGCGACCACCGCGGCCGGGTCGACGGGCTGCCCGGAGTGTGGGCGGCGGGCGACGCGGCCGCCTGGACCGACCCGGACACCGGCGAGCGCACCCGGCTGGAGCACTGGACCTCGGCGAGCGACCAGGCCGCCGCGGTCGCCGCGGACATCACCGGCACGACCCCGCCGCCCGCCGCGGTGCCGTTCTTCTGGTCCGACCAGTTCGGCATGAAGATCCAGCTCGTCGGGCGGCCGGACCGCGCGGACTCGCTGCTGCCGCTGCACGGCGAAGGTCTCGACGACGGCCCGGTGAAGGGCACGGTGCTCGGCTACCTGCGCGGCGACGACCTCGTCGCCGTCGCCGGGTTCGGCGCGGCCCGGCTGGTCGCCCGCTACCGCCGCCCGCTGGCCGAGGGTGCCGACCGCGCCGCGACGCTGGAGCTGCGCGACTCGCTGTCCTGACACACGAACGCCCGGCCGGTGCGGGCACCGGCCGGGCGTGACGTGCAGGCGGTCTAGCGGAAGATCGAGCGGACGATCGCCAGCCCGACCAGCGCGCCGACCGCGATCAGCGAGTACTTGACCTTCGGGTCGGCGAGCCGCTCCGCGAGCTGCTCCTTGCCGCCCTCGATGAGGTTCTTCGGGTTCGCCCGGTCCGCCAGGGCGTCCAGACTCTCGGCCAGCGCGTCCCGGGTCTTCTCGATCTCGCGCTGGATGTTCTCGGGGTCGCGGGCCACCACGTCCACCTCCGGTTCGGCCGGTACGCGTCCGCGCCCGGGACTCCTGCTGCTCGCGCCCGACGCTGCCCCGACACCGACGTCCGGGCACCGCGAGCGGCGTGGCACACACCGTAGCCACCGCATGGTCCGGTCCGCGCGCCCGGCCACCGGCGCGCCGCCGATCGGGTCGGCCCGATGGTCGTCCGCGCCGCACCGTCCACAACCGGCCGGTACGTCCACAGGCACCGCACTCGGCTCCGCGGCCCGCCCGGCGGGTGGCACGCTGATCGTCATGAGCACACGGCTGCAGGCGGGCGACACCGCCCCCGACTTCACCCTCGACGACGCCGACGGCACCGCCGTCTCCCTGGCGGACTACCGCGGCCGCAAGGTCGTCGTCTACTTCTACCCGGCGGCGAGCACCCCGGGCTGCACGAAGGAGGCCTGCGACTTCCGCGACAACCTCGCCGAGCTGAACGGCGCGGGCATCGACGTACTGGGCATCTCCCCGGACAAGCCCGCCAAGCTCGCAACGTTCCGCGACAACGAGGAGCTGACCTTCCCGCTGCTGTCCGACCCGGACCGCGAGGTCCTCACCGCCTGGGGCGCCTTCGGTGAGAAGAAGCTCTACGGCAAGACGGTCACCGGGGTCATCCGCTCCACCTTCCTGGTCGGCGAGGACGGCACGATCGTCGACGCGCAGTACAACGTGAAGGCGACCGGGCACGTGGCGAAGCTGCGCCGGGACTGGAAGGTCTGATGCCCGTCCGGCCGGCGGGCGCGGGGTGAGCGGACGTGCCCCGCGCCCGCCGGTGGACCGACGAGGAGCTGGTCGCGGCGGTGGCGGTGTCGCGACGGTTGAGCGAGGTGTGTCACCGGCTGGGCATCCGGCCCGGGCGGTACGACCAGCTGCGAGCCCACATCGTCCGGACCGGCGCGGACGCGAGCCACATCCCGGGCGCGCTCGACCCCGGGCACCGCAACCACCGACGGCGCTACACCGACGGCGAGCTGCGGGCGGCCGTCGCGGCCGAGGTCAGCGTGCACGCCGTGCTCCGGCGGCTCGGGTACGAGCCCAGCGGCGGCATGTTCCGGGCGGTGGTCGCGCATATCCGGACGCTCGAGCTCGACACGACACACTTCACGGGGCGTTCCTGGGCCCGGGGCCGGACCTTCCCGGGGCGGCGGGCACGCCCGCTGGCGGACATCCTGGTCCGCGGGTCGAGCTACCGCAGCAGCGCGACCCTGCGCCGGCGGCTCGTCGCGGAGGGGCTGAAGGCCGCGCGGTGCGAGGGGTGTGGCCTGACCGAGTGGCAGGGACGACCCGTCCCGCTCCAGCTCGACCACGTGAACGGCGACCACACCGACAACCGGCTCGAGAACCTTCGTATCCTGTGCGCGAACTGCCACGCCCTCACCGATACCTGGTGCGGCCGAAAGAACTAGCCGGCGTACTCCAACTGGCAGAGAGACACGGTTTAGGTCCGTGCAAGTGCGGGTTCGAATCCCGCCGCCGGCACGCATCGCGTCGCCCGCCTCACCCGGCGGGCGGCGCGGTCCGGGTCGGCTCCGCGCCTCCGGGCGCGACGGCGTCGGCCTCGTCCGGCAGTGGCCGCCGCGCGGCGAGCAGCACCCCGCCGAGACCGAGCACCGCGCAGATCCCGGAGACCAGCAGCAGGGTCGGCGGTACGTGCCCGGTCACGGCGTCGCCGAGCGCGACGACGGCGATGGTGCTCGGCGCCGACCCGATCACGGTGCCGACCAGGTAGGGCCAGAACCGCACCTGGGACAGCCCGGACAGGTAGTTGAGCACCGCGAACGGCACCATCGGGATCAGCCGCAGCGACGTCACCGCGAGCACTCCGTGGTGGTCGAGCCTGCGGCGCACCCACACCGCGCGCGGGTGGCCGGCGTAGCGGGCGACGAGCCGCCCACCGGTGACCCGGACGAGCGCGAACGCCACGACCGCGGACAGCGCGGTCGCGAACAGGGTCAGCGCCGCACCGCCGACGGCGCCGAACAGCACCCCGGCGGACACGGTGAACACCGTCCGGGGGAAGGGCGGGACGTTCAGCGCGACCTGGAGCAGCACGAACACGACCGGGCCCCAGATCCCGGCGGACTCCACGGCCCGGCGCAGCTCACCGAACCGGGGGACGGCGGACAGCCCCAGGGACCGGGCCACGAGTACGACGAGTGCGGCCGCGAGCACCAGCCCGAGGCAGCCCAGCAGAAACCGCCACCACCGCACGGAGATCACGGTACCGAGACCCGTGCCGGTGCCGTCGGCCGCGGTCGTCGCACGTGACCGGGCTCCCCCGTGTGCGCCGCCGGCCGCAGCCGTCCGGCGTGGCCGGGCACCTCCGGACGCGCCACCGGCCGCGGTCGGCGCGCGTGCCGTCGCGGTCGGCCGTGAGAGGCTGCCGACCATGAGCGACTCGGGTATCGACCCCGCCGAACTGGACGCCGACGGGCTGGCCGTGCGCCGCGAGGTCCTCGGCTCGGACTACGTCGACGCGGCGCTGGGCCGCGTCGACGACACGACCGCGGACTTCCAGAAGCTGATCACCCGCTACGCGTGGAACGAGATCTGGACCCGCCCCGGGCTGGAGCGCCGGATGCGCTCGGCGGTGACGCTGACCGCGCTCGTCGCGCACGGGCACTGGGAGGAGTTCGAGCTGCACGTGCGGGCGGCCCGGCGCAACGGCCTGACCCGCGACGAGATCGTCGAGATCATCCTGCAGACCGCGATCTACTGCGGGGTCCCGGCGGCGAACTCGGCGTTCCGGATCGCGCAGCGCGTCCTCGCCGAGCCCGCTCCCGAGTAGTCCTCAGCCGTCGGCGAGCAGCGCCTGCAGGTGCGGGACGAGCGCGCGCAGCGCGGTCCCCCGGTGCGAGGCGGCGTCCTTCTCCTCGGCACTGAGCTCGGCCGAGGAGCGGCCGTCGCCCTCCGGGGCGAAGATCGGGTCGTAGCCGAAGCCGTTCTCCCCCCGCGGGGCGCGCAGCAGGGTGCCGCGCCACGTCCCGTGCACCACGGTGCGCCCGGGCACGGAGACCTCCGCGTCGGGGCCGACGGTGCCGACGGTGTCGCCGGAGGCGGGGTCGGTGTCGGGGCCGGCGGTGGCCGCGTCGGGCGTCACCAGCGCGGCGGCGCACACGAACGCGGCGCCGCGGCGCTCGTCGGGGACGTCGGTGGTCTGCCCGAGCAGCAGCTGCAGGTTGGCCTCGTCGTCGCCGTGCCGGCCGGACCAGCGGGCGGAGAAGATGCCCGGCATGCCGTTCAGGGCGTCGACGGTGATGCCGGAGTCGTCGGCGATCGCGGGCAGCCCGGTCGCGGCGGCGGCGTCGCGGGCCTTGGCGAGCGCGTTCGCGGCGAAGGTCGCGCCGGTCTCGGGGGCCTCCGGGAACTCGGGGACGTCGGCGAGCCCGACGATCTCCACCCCGGAGAGCCCGGCGGCCTCGGTGATCCGGCGCAGCTCGACGAGCTTCTTGGCGTTGCGGGTGGCGAGCAGGATCCTCACGCGTCGCCCTCCCCCGCGGTGTCCGGGGCGTCGGCGGCCTGCGCGGCGATCTTCGGGTGCGGCGCGGCGAGCACCTCGACCTGCAGGCGGGCCAGCTCGGCGATCCCGGCGAGCGCGGAGTCCAGCATGGCGTCGAGGGTCGAGCGGGAGAACGTGGCGCCCTCGCCGGTGCCCTGGACCTCGATGAGGGTGCCGGTCTCGGTGGCGACGACGTTCGTGTCGACCTCGGCCCGCGAGTCCTCGGAGTAGGGCAGGTCGAGCCGGACGCGGCCGTCGACGACGCCGACCGACACCGCGGCGACCTGGCAGGAGATCGGCTTGGGGTCCGACAGCTTGCCCTGCTCGCCGAGCCAGGTGACGGCGTCGCACAGGGCCACGTAGGCGCCGGTGATGGCCGCGGTGCGGGTGCCGCCGTCGGCCTGCAGGACGTCGCAGTCGATCGCGATCGTGTTCTCGCCGAGCGCGCGCAGGTCGATGCAGGCGCGCAGGGACCGGCCGATCAGCCGGGAGATCTCGTGGGTGCGGCCGCCGATCCTGCCCTTCACCGACTCCCGCGACGAGCGGGTGTCGGTGGCCGAGGGCAGCATCGCGTACTCGGCGGTGACCCAGCCGAGGCCGGATCCCTTCCGCCAGCGCGGTACCCCGTCGGTGACGCTGGCGGCGCACAACACCTTCGTGTCACCGAACTCCACCAGCACCGATCCCGCGGGGTGCTTCTGGAAGCCCCGGGTGATGGTCACCGGCCGCATCTCGTCGTCGGTCCGGCCGTCGGCCCTGCCCTCTGTTCGTGTCACCCGGCCATCGTAGGAAGCCGGCTCAGACCTCGAACACCGCGTCGGGCCGGGCGAGCTCGACGGTCCCGCCGAAGGCCGCCTTGGCCTCGGCGCCGAGGGACTCGCGGTCGAACCAGGCCGGGACGTGGGTGACGACCAGCCGCTGCGCCCCGGCGGCCGCGGCGTGCTCGCCCGCCTCCCGTCCGGACAGGTGCACCCCGGGCGGCCCGGCCTCGACGTGCGGCCAGCTGGCCTCGCAGAGCAGCAGGTCGGCGTCGCGGGCGGCCTCGACGAGCCCGGGGCAGGCGGCGGTGTCCCCGGAGTAGGTCAGGACCCGGCCGCGGTGCTCGAGGCGCAGCGCGTAGGCGGGGCAGACGTGCACGACCTCGTACGCGGTGACGGTGACGGCGTCCTCACCGGTGCCGACGGTGAACGGCTCCCCCACCACGAGGTCGTGGAAGGAGAAGACGTCGGTGAGATCGGTGCGGGCGTAGTCGGACTCGGTGACGGCGTCGGCGCGGGCGAAGCGGGCGTGCGCACCGGCCGGGGCGTGCACGACCAGCTTGCGCGCGGTCGCGTCGAACGGGGGCCGGGGGTGGTAGCGACGGTGCACCACCAACGACGGGAAGTCCGAGCAGTGGTCGGGGTGCAGATGGCTGAACACCGCGGCGTCGAGGGAGAACGGGTCGGCGTGCCGTTGCAGGGCGCCGAGGGTGCCGTTGCCGAGGTCGAGCGTGAGGCGGGTCGCCCCGGCCTCGACGAGGTAGCCCGATGCCGGGGACTCGGGTCCGGGGCCGCTGCCGGAGCACCCGAGAACGATCAGCCGCATGCGCGACCCTAACCCGTTCGTGAGGTACGCCGCAGCCACCAGAGCCCGACGAACGGCAGCACCAGCGGGACGAAGCCGTAGCCGGCGCCGAAGTGCGACCAGACCGTCTCGCGGGGGAAGTCGGCGGGGACGACCGTGGTGAACGCGCCGACGGCGAGCACGCCGACGAGCTCGAAGACCACGGCGGACCAGGCGAGGCGGCGGAAGCCGGGACCGGTGCCCGCCAGACCGACGGTGGCCAGGATGTAGACGAAGCCGGCGAGCGCGGACAGCGAGTACGCGAGCGGCGCCTCGCCGAAGCGTTCGGCGATCTGCACACCGGCCCGCGCCGAGGCCGAGAGCGCGAAGACGCCGTAGACGGCGATGAGGATGCGGCCGGGGCCGGTGGCGGTGGCGCGGGGCTCAGGCACCGGGCACCCCCGGGATCCACAGGCCCTGCAGGCGCAGCACGGCGACGAGCGTCCCGATCGCGCCGACGGCGATCACGGCGCCGCCCCAGCGGCTCGGCTCGGCGGTGGCGAACTGCAGTGCGATCACCGGGACGCAGACCGCGACGGCGAGGTAGATGAGGAAGGTCGACTGCTCGGGCAGGGTGACCCCGCCGAGCAGGACCCGGTACGCCGCGATCGCCGCCTGCACGACGATGAGCGCCACACAGATCCCGACGGCGACGGTGTGCACCCGGCTCGGGGGCCGGTTCAGCGCCGTTGTGACCAGCCCGAACAGCGCGGTGGCCGAGAGCGCCACGGTGATCACCAGGACGAGCGTTCCGATCACGGCGGGAACGCTCCCCCCGCCTCCCCCGACCGCCGCGCCGGACCCGCCCGCGCCCGGTCCGCATCCACACCTGTCGACCGGTTCCCACACCTGCTGCGGCAGGTGTGGGTCCGGGGAAGCGGGTGTGGCTGTCAGGCGGACGGGAGCGCGGCGCCCGCGCGGCCCACGACGGAGCCGATCTCGGGGCCCAGGAACCGGCGGCCGAGCCGTGCGAAGGGTTCCGGGTCGCCCGTGGCGAGGAAGCGGTGCGGCGCGGGCGGAGTCGTGTCGTCGCGCAGCAGGTCGTGCGCGTGCAGGGTCCGGACCAGGGTGCGAGCCGTCTCGTCGGCCGAGGACACCAGCGTCACGTCCGGGCCGAGGACGATCTCCAGCACCCCGGACAGCAGCGGGTAGTGGGTGCAGCCGAGGACGACGGTGTCGACCCCGGCGCGCTGCAGCGGTTCCAGGTACCCCTGGGCGACGCCGAGGACCTGGCGTCCGCTGGTGGTGCCGCGCTCCACGAAGTCGACGAACCGGGGGCAGGCCACCGAGGTGATCTCGGTGTCGCGGGCGGCGTCGAAGGCGTCGGCGTAGGCGCCCGAGGCGATGGTCGCGGCGGTGCCGATGACGCCGATCCGGCCGTTGCGGGTGGTGGCGACGGCGCGGCGCACGGCCGGGCGGACGACCTCGACCACCGGGACCGGGTAGCGCTCGCGGAAGTCGGCGAGACAGGCCGCCGAGGCGGAGTTGCAGGCGATGACCAGGGCCTTGACCCCGGAGTCGACGAGTTCGTCGCCGATGGCGAGCGCGAGGCGCCGGATGTCGGCCAGCGGGCGCGGCCCGTAGGGACTGTGCGCGGTGTCGCCGACGTAGACGATCTGCTCGGCGGGCAGCAGGTCGATGACCGAGCGGGCGACGGTGAGTCCTCCGACTCCGGAGTCGAAGATGCCGATCGGGGCGTCGATACCGGGCGCGTCGCTCACACCCTAGGAGGGTAGGCGGTCGGCCTTGGCCACCCAGTAGGCGGCGACGACGCCGCCGACCGCGCCGAACAGATGGCCCTGCCAGGACACCGACGGGTCCGACGGCAGCACGCCCCAGAGGATCGAGCCGTAGAACAGGAAGAGCACGAGGGCGAGCAGGATCTGCCTGCCGTTGCGGGCGTAGAACCCGCGCACGAGCAGGAACAGGAACCAGCCGAAGACGATCCCGGACGCGCCGATCACCGGGGCCGGCGACACGAGCCACACCCCCAGCCCGCTCACCAGCCAGATCGTGGCGGTGACCGCGAACCACTGCACCGGCCCGCCGGACATCGCGAGGAACCCGAAGATCAGGAACGGCAGGCTGTTCGCGGCGAGGTGGGCCCAGTCGTCGTGGACCAGCGGCGCGGTGAGGACACCGGTGAGCCCCTCGGTGCTGCGGGGGTAGATCGCGGCGGCGGACTCGACCATGCCGCCGGAGGCCTGGTCGACCGCCTCGAACACGTAGAGCGCGGCGGTGAACACCAGCATGATCACCGCGGCGCGCACCGGTGCCGGCGGCAGCACGCGGGCGGGACGGCCGTCCGGGAGCGCGGTCATGTCACCCACGATACCGGCCTGGCCGCCCGATTCGCCCGTTACGTACCGGTTCGGCCCGGTCAGGCCCAGAGGTGACCGTCGATGCCCTGCGCGGCCGTGCCCAAGTCGCCGGAGTAGGCCCCGGTGGACAGGTACTTCCAGCCGCCGTCGCACACGATCATGACGACGTCGGCGCGCTGCCCGGCGTCGAGCGCCTTGTTCGCGACGCCGAGCGCGGCGTGCAGGATCGCGCCGGAGGAGATCCCGGCGAAGATGCCCTCCTGCTCGACGAGCTGGCGGGTGCGGCGCAGCGCGTCGTAGGAGCCGACCGAGAACCGGCCGGTCAGCACGGTCTCGTCGTAGAGCTCCGGGACGAAGCCCTCCGAGAGGTTCCGCAGGCCGTAGACGAGCTCGCCGTACCGGGGCTCCGCCGCGACGACCTGCACGTCGGGCTTGTGCTCGCGCAGGTAGCGCCCGGCGCCGACGAGGGTCCCGGTGGTGCCGAGCCCGGCGACGAAGTGGGTGATCGACGGCAGGTCGCGCAGGATCTCGGGGCCGGTGCCGCGGTAGTGCGCGTCGGTGTTGGCCGGGTTGCCGTACTGGTAGAGCATCACCCAGTCCGGGTGCTCGGCCGCCAGCTGCTTGGCGACGGCGACGGCCTGGTTCGAGCCGCCCGCCGCCGGCGAGGAGATGATCTGTGCCCCGTACATCGCCAGCAGCTGGCGACGCTCCTCGGAGGTGTTCTCCGGCATCACGCAGATGATCTCGTAGCCCTTGAGCCTCGCGGCCATCGCGAGCGAGATCCCGGTGTTGCCCGAGGTGGGCTCCAGGATCGTGCAGCCGGGCGTGAGCAGCCCCTGCTTCTCGGCGTCGGTGATCATCGCCAGCGCGGGCCGGTCCTTGATCGAGCCGGTGGGGTTGCGGTCCTCCAGCTTCGCCCACAGCCGCACGTCCTCCGACGGCGACAGGGACGGCAGCCCGACCAGCGGGGTGTCGCCGACGGCGTCCAGCAACGAGTCGTAACGCACGGGTTCTCCTCACACGACGGCACCGGGCGGGGACGCCGCCCGGTGCCGGGGTCCGGTGGGGCTCAGCGACCGCCGGCCACGGCCGGGAGGATCGTGAACGTGGAGGACTCGGAGACCGGGGCCTCCAGGCCGCCGGCGAAACGGATGTCCTCGTCGTCGACGTAGATGTTGACGAAGCGGTGCAGCTTGCCGTCGGTGATCAGACGGTCCTTGATGCCGCTGTGCCGCGACTCCAGGTCGTCGATGACCGCCGAGACGGTGTCGCCCTTCGCCTCGACGGTCTTCTCACCGTCGGTGTGCGTGCGAAGGATGGTGGGGATGGAGACGGAGACGGCCATCTCTGTGATCACTCCTGGTGGGTCGCTCTGGCGTGGATTTCTCACGCGCGACAACGCGGCCGGAGTACGGCGACATTCCCGCGCGACCTCCGGCGCGGGTGCGCGAGAGGGTCGATCAGGCCCGGTCGGGCACGTCGTCGGAGCCGGTGTGGGAGAACATGTAGGACTCCACGACCGCCAGCTCGTCCTCCACGACCTCGCCGTCGGCGAGGTGGTAGGAGCGCACCTCGGGCTCGGCGTCGGCGGTGGCGAGGCCCACGATCAGCCAGTGCTGGTCGGGGGTCCACTCCATCTGGGCGACGTCCTTGGGCGACGGGTAGGCCTCGGGCAGGCCGGTGTGCGCCACCGGGCGCCGCGGCAGCCGCGTGTGGGAGTGGACGACGAGCATGCGGCGCTCACCGGCCGCGTCCAGCTCGCGCTCCAGGCGGATGTCCTCGGCCGGGGCGAAGGCGAAGTCGCTCGCCACCTCGTCGGCGTTGGTCATCGGCACGTAGCGCTCGGGGTGCTCGCCGGTCTCGGGACCGACGAGCTGCCCGCACGACTCGACCGGGAAGTCCCGGCGGGCATGCGCGACGATCGCATCGACGAGGTCGGACCGGAGGACGAGCACGGCCTGAGGATACGCGGCCACGGCCACGGGACCGAACACCCGCCGGGCCGGAACCGCCCGTTCACGCACTCGACACCACGGTCGGTGATCCCGGCCACGGCCTCCCGTACGGGGGTGCGGCCATACTGCCCTGCGTGCCCTCCTCCGGTCGCCGTGTCGGACTCGTCCTCGCCGCCGTGCTCGTCGTCGTCCTCGCGGTGGGGGTCACCGTCGAGGCGGTGACGCTCTCGGGTCGCCCCGCCGCGGGCGCGCCGGGCTCCGGCACGGTGCGGCTCATCGCACTCAACGACCTGCACGGCAACCTGGAGCCGCCCTCGGGGGCCTCGGGCCGGGTGACCGACGACGCCGGCGCGCAGGTCGAGGCCGGCGGCACCGCGTTCGTCGCCGCGCACGTCGCGGCGCTGAGGGCGCAGGCCCCGGCGAGCGTGGTGCTGTCCACCGGCGACAACGTCGGCGCGTCTCCGCTGGCGTCGGCGCTGTTCCGCGACGAGCCGACCGTCGAGGTCCTGGAGCGGATCGGCGTCGCGGCGTCCGCCGCGGGGAACCACGAGTTCGACGAGGGCATCACCGAGCTGCGCCGGCTGCAGCGCGGCGGCTGCCACCCGGCCGACGGCTGCCGCTTCACCCCGTCCTACGACGGCGCGTCGTTCCCGATCCTGTCGGCGAACGTGACCGAGGGCGGGAAGCCCGCGCTCGCCGCGTCGACGGTGGTGGAGACGGGCGGCGCCCGGATCGGCGTCATCGGCGCCACTCTGTCCGAGCTGCCCGACCTGGTCTCCCCCGACGGCATCCGCGGCCTGGAGGTCGGCGACGAGGTCGCCGCGGTCGACGCGGCGTCGCGCGAACTGACCGCGCAGGGGGTGCGGGCACAGGTGCTGCTGCTGCACCAGGGCGACGAGGCGACCGGCGACGGCGGCCCGGACGCCTGTGCGATCGAGCCCGGCGGGCCGGGGTCGCGGATCGCGGCCGCGGTGTCCGCCGACGTCGACGCGGTGTTCTCCGCGCACACCCACCAGCAGTACGCGTGCTCGGCGACAGACCCGGCCGGGAACCCGCGACCGTTCGTGCAGGGCCTGTCGTCCGGCAGGTTGCTGTCGGTGGTCGACCTCGCCCTGACCGGCGACGGCGACGTGGACCGCGGCGCGACGACGGCCCGCAACGAGGTCGTCACCCGCGACGTCGCCCCCGACCCGGCCGTCGCCGACATCGTCGACCGTGCGGTCGCGCAGTCGCGGCCGCTGGCCGAACGGCCGGTCGGAACGGTGACCGGGCCGCTGCTGCGTGCGGCCGCACCGACCGGGCTGTCCCCGCTCGGCACGGTCATCGCCGACGCCCAGCTGGCGGCCTCGCGCGGTGACGGCGCACAGCTCGCGCTGACCAACCCCGGCGGGGTGCGCGCGGACCTGGTGCCGGGCCCGGGCGGGCGGGTCACCTACGGGCAGGCCTACACGGTGCAGCCCTTCGGCAACATCCTGCAGACCATGACGCTCACCGGCGCTCAGCTGCGCGCGGTGCTCGACCAGCAGTTCACCGTCGACGACGGCCCGACGGTGCTGCAGAGCTCGTCGAACCTGCGTTACACGGTGGTGGCCGGGAACCGGGTCGGTGACATCTCCATCGGCGGCGTCGGAGTCACCGAAGACGGCCGCTACCGGGTCGCGACGAACAACTTCCTGTCCGCGGGCGGCGACGGCTTCGACACCTTCACCGCCGGGACCGAGCTGGTCGGCGGCCCGGTGGACCTCGACGCGTTCGTCGCGTACCTGGGCGCGAACCCGGGCCTGGCCGCGCCGTCGACCGACCGGATCGTGCGCCGCTGAGGGTCGGCCGGGCGGGTCAGAGCCCGCGGACGCGGACCCGGACCAGGGAGTCCTGCACGTAGGTCAGCCAGTGGTAGACGCCCAGGTGCTGGGCCCGCGGGTCGTCGTCGGACAGCTGCTCGGGCATGTCCTCGTTCACGTCGAGGGCGGTGCCGAGCGCGAGCCGCACGTCGTTGAGGGCGGCCAGCCAGGCGTCGACCTGGGCCTCGGTGAGCTCGAGCCGTCCGCCGGCCTCGGGCAGGGTGTCCAGGACGGTCGCCGCGGCGGTGTCCTTGGCCTCGATCAGCGACGGCTCGTGCAGCGAGCGCATCCCGCCGGCGAGGTCGGAGTCCTCGGTGGTGAAGTCCGGCAGCAGCCGGGCCAGCACCCGGTCGGTCGGCCGCGACGTCGGACCGGTGCGGATGCCGGTGAGTTCGGCCAGCTCGTCGGTGGGCGCGAGCTCGGCACGACCGGCGAGCATCTGGCGGATCTCGACGAACAGCCCCCGCAGGACGACGGCCTCCTCACCGGAGAACCCGGACGTGTAGCGGACGCGGTCGCCCCGGCCGCTGCGCTTCCAGCCGTTCACGCTCAGGCCCGCTGCATGGTGGCCCACAGGCCGGCCGCGTGGAGCTGGGCGACGTGACCCTCCACGGTGTCCTTGTCCCCCGCCGACACCGCGGCGCGTCCCTTGTGGTGCACGTCGAGCATCAGCGCGGTGGCCTTCGCCTCGGGGTAGTGGAACACCTTCTGCAGCACGTAGGTCACGTACGACATGAGGTTGACCGGGTCGTTCCAGACGATGGCCTGCCACGGCGTGTCGGGGCCGGCGGACTCGTCCAGGTCGGGCGTGACCTGCTCGGTGGGCGCCGGGGACGGCGCTGGGGACGGCGCGGACATGCACCCCATGGTGGCACAGGAGCCGTAGGCTCCCGGCCATGACCGGCACGGCCCTGCTGACCGACCGCTACGAGCTGACGATGGTGGCGGCGGCCCTCGCCGACGGCACCGCGGAACGCCACTGCGTCTTCGAGCTGTTCGCGCGCCGCCTGCCCGACGGGCGCCGCTACGGCGTCGTCGCCGGGACGGGGCGGCTGCTGGAGGCGCTGGAGAGCTTCCGGTTCTCCGCCGCCGACCTGGAGTTCCTCGCCCCGGTCGTCGACGCGGCGACCCTGGAGCGCCTGGGCGACTACCGCTTCTCCGGCGACGTCGACGGCTACCCGGAGGGCGAGCTGTACTTCCCCGGCTCCCCCGTCCTCACCGTGACCGGCACCTTCGCCGACGCGGTGATCCTGGAGACCGTCGCCCTGTCGATCTACAACCACGACTGCGCGATCGCCTCGGCGGCGGCCCGGATGGTGACCGCGGCGGCCGGCAGGCCGCTGATCGAGATGGGCTCGCGGCGCACCCACGAGGAGGCCGCCGTGGCCTCGGCCCGGGCCGCGTACCTGGCGGGCTTCGCGACGACGTCGAACCTCGCCGCGGGCGCCCGGCACGGCATCCCGACCGCGGGCACCGCCGCGCACGCCTGGGTCCTGCTGCACGACGACGAGCCGGCCGCCTTCGCCAGCCAGGTCGCCGCGCTGGGCACCGGCACCACGCTGCTCGTCGACACCTACGACATCCGCCGCGGCATCGAGCACGCCGTGGCGGCCGCCGGGCCCGGGCTGGGTGCGGTCCGCATCGACTCGGGCGACCTCGGCGAGCTGGCCCGCCAGGCCCGCGAGCAGCTCGACGCGCTCGGCGCCACCGGCACCCGGATCGTGCTGTCCGGCGACCTCGACGAGTACGCGATCGCCTCGCTGCGCGCCGAGCCGGTCGACTCCTACGGCGTGGGGACCTCGGTGGTCACCGGGTCGGGCTCGCCGACGGCCGGGATGGTCTACAAGCTCGTCGAGGTCGACGGACGCCCGGTGGCCAAGCGATCGAGCGCGAAGGAGTCCCGCGGCGGGCGCAAGGCGGCGCTGCGCCGGTTCAAGCCGACCGGGACCGCGGTCGAGGAGGTCGTGTACCCCTACGGCACCGACCCGGTCCTCGGGCCGCACGACCGGGCGCTTCCGGTACCGCTGGTGCGGGACGGGAAGGTCGTCGCCGACGACGTCGTCACCGGGCTGGAGGCCGCCCGGGAGCGGCTGCGGACGGCGCTGGTCGCCGTACCGTGGGAGGGGCTGAAGCTGTCCCGCGGCGAGCCTGCGATCCCGACCACCTTCCTCACCGGGAGCTGAGCCATGGCACGAGCGTTGATCGTCGTCGACGTCCAGAACGACTTCTGTGAGGGCGGCGCCCTCGCGGTGGCCGGCGGGGCCGCCGTGGCCGCCGGGATCGGGCCGCTCGCGA
This sequence comes from Pseudonocardia sp. McavD-2-B, assembly GCF_024124365.1. Taxonomy (NCBI): domain Bacteria; kingdom Bacillati; phylum Actinomycetota; class Actinomycetes; order Pseudonocardiales; family Pseudonocardiaceae; genus Pseudonocardia; species Pseudonocardia sp. McavD-2-B. The sequence continues at coordinate 46,900 of NZ_JAMXSG010000005.1, read as the reverse complement.
CCGCCGGCCGCGACGGGCGGGTCTACGAGCACGTCGTCGCCACGAGGGACGTGCACGTGGACCCGGGGCCGCACTTCTCCGACACCCCGGACTTCGTCGACTCCTGGCCGCCGCACTGCCGCGCGGGGACGCCGGGCGCGTCGTTCCACCCGGCGCTGGACGTGGCGCCGATCGAGTGCGTCTTCGACAAGGGCGCCTACACCAGCGCCTACTCCGGGTTCGAGGGCGCCAGCGCGAACGAGTCGGGCACCCCGCTGGGCGACTGGCTGACCGAGCGCGGGGTGACCGAGGTCGACGTCGTCGGCCTGGCGACCGACCATTGCGTCCGGGCGACCGCGCTCGACGCGTCCCGGCTCGGGCTGGCGACGACGGTGCTGCTGCACCACTGCGCGGGGGTGGCCCCGGAGACGACGGAACGGGCGCTCGCCGCGCTGACCGAGGCCGGCGTGGAGCTGCGCACCGCCTGACCCCCGGGGTGCCGCGCTGGGACAGCGTGCCCATGACGATCGACGCGGCGTCGGCGCCGGACACGAACAGCGCCAACGCCCCGGCCGGCACCATGGTGGTGTTGGACAGCAGTTGGATGCCCTGGGCGACGCCGGACACCGCGGAGAGGATGAACGCCGCGGTCAGTCCGACGATGATCGTCGCGAGCACGCCGGCCCCCGGCACCCCGTCGACCCCAGCCGGCGGTCTGCATGCCGCCGCCGATCTGGAACGCGCCGAGACCGAGGGACGCGGCCGAGCCGAACAGCGTCGCGACGATCGCGAGGATGTCGATCGCCCTGCCGATCGCCCCGTCGGCGGTCTTCTGCCCGATCAAGCGCCAGCGCGGCCCCGATCCCGAAGACCGTCCGGTCCGTGCGGGGGCGTTCCGGGGGTGCTCCGGGGTCCTCGGTACACGACCGGGGATCGACCTGCGTCATGACGTCTCCACCTCTGTCCGGGCGCGGGGGAGGTGCGGTCCGTACGCCGCTCCGTGGGCCGTGCGGTCCCGCGGCCGGGATCGTCGACGCGACGGGTGGACGGGGAACGGGGCCCGCCGGCCGGCCCCGGGGGGCGGCGGACGTGCGGCGATCGGCCGGGATCGACACCCGGCAGCACCTACTCCCCATCAGATACTCGAGTAATATATCTGTGCACGATACTCTGAGGCCGAAGCGGTGATCAAGACCTGATCAGCCGCCCGGAGTCCGACGACACCGGAGTCGCCACCGTGCCGTCAGCAGTTCCGTCGCCCCCACCCGCGGCGACCGGTCCACACCCCGGGCCTGCACGAACACCACCGCCACGGCCCCTTGACACCGACCCGGGGGACGCGCTCCCATCGTGGTGCGCATAGAGCGACTCGTTGCTTGTTACGCAACAGTTTCCTATATTTCTCGTGTGTTTCCGCGGCCCCGATCGGCGCCGTCGTCATCGCGTCGGAATCCCACTGCAGGAGTTGATCCGCTGTGCCGCAACGTTTCCACCGTGACCGCACGCCGGTCGCCTCCGGCGCCCGGCCGTCACGCGGGCCCCCGGTCCCGCGGCACCGGCCCCCGTCACACCCGATGCCGTCGCACCGATCCCGCGCTCGGCCCGCCGGGCACACACCCGTCGACGGCACCCGACCTCGCGTCAGACCCGCAGCCGCACGCCCGACCGTCGCCCACGAGGAGTACCGCCATGACGACCGGCGAGTTGTCCATCCCCGCCACCGAGGGGCAGAGCCTCCCGGACAGCCTGCGAGAGACCCTCGCCGGCCACTACTACACCGACCCCGCGATCTTCCGGGCCGAGCAGGACAACATCTTCCACACGACGTGGTTCTGCGCGGTGCTGGCCACGGACCTGGACAAGCCCGGCGCGTTCGAGACCGTCCGGATCGGACGGGAGAGCGTGATCGTCACGCGGGCCAGGGACTACTCCGTGCGGGCCTACCTCAACGTCTGCCGGCACCGCGGCGCGCGGCTGTGCACGGAGGACAAGGGCGAGGTCAAGCGCTCCTTCCAGTGTCCGTACCACGCCTGGACCTACGGCCTGGACGGCAAGCTCGTCGCGGCGCCGAACCTCAGCTCGATGCCCGACGTCGACAAGGTCGAGTACGGCCTGCACACCGTGCACGTCCGCGAGTGGCTGGGCTACGTCTGGCTGAGCCTGGCCGAGGTGCCGCCCTCGTTCACCGAGACGGTGATCGGTGACGTCACCACCCGGCTCGGCTCGCCGGACGCGATCGTCGGCTACGACGTCGAGAACCTGAAGCTCGGCCGGCGCATCTCCTACGACGTCAAGGCGAACTGGAAGCAGATCGTCGAGAACTTCATGGAGTGCTACCACTGCGCGACGATCCACCCCGAGCTCACCGAGGTGCTGCCCGAGTTCGCCGACGGCCTCGCCGCCCAGTACTTCGTCGGGCACGGCGCGGAGTTCGGCGAGGAGATCAAGGGGTTCACCGTCGACGGCTCGGAGGGGCTCGCCCGCATCCCGGGCGTCGCCCAGGAGCAGGACCGCCGCTACTACGCCATCACCGTGCGGCCGTCGGTGTTCATAAACCTGGTCCCCGACCACGTGGTGTTCCATCGCATGTTCCCGCTGACCGCCGAGCGGACCCTGGTCGTCTGCGACTGGCTCTACCTGCCCGAGGTCGTCGACTCCGGCGCCGACATCGACCGCTCGGTGGAGCTGTTCCACCGGGTCAACGTCCAGGACTTCGACGCCTGCGAGCGCTGTCAGGTCGCGATGGACTCGCGCTCCTACGAGAAGGGCGGCGTGCTCGTGCCCAGCGAGCACCACATCGGCGAGTTCCACGACTGGGTGCGCGACCGGGTGGGCTGACCCCCGCTCCGGCCCGCACCATCACGACCGCCCCGCCCGGCCCGCCGGCGCGGGGCGGTCGTGCACCCCCTTCCCCTTCCCGCCACCGCCACCGGCACCGCCACCGGCACCGGCAGGAGCGCACGGACGCCGTGGCACCCCACCAGAACGCGTGGCACCCCACGCACCGGGTGCCGCGAGACGCGCGGCGTCGCCGAGCCGGCCGGCGGCAGGCGAGGCACGACGGAGAGAGCGCGGAACGGCCCCGCCCCCGCGGTGCGGGGACGGGGCCGTGGGCTCGCGGAGCGGGCGCTACCGGAAGACGACCGTGCTGCCGCCGGTCAGCAGCACCCGGCGCTCGCAGTGCCAGCGGACCGCGCGGGACAGGGCGAGCGCCTCGGCGTCGCGGCCGACCATCTGCAGGGCCTTCGGATCGTAGGAGTGGTCGATCCGGATCACCTCCTGCTCGATGATCGGGCCCTCGTCCAGGTCCGGGGTCACGTAGTGCGCCGTGGCGCCGACCTGCTTCACACCGCGCGCGTAGGCCTGGTGGTAGGGACGGGCACCCGTGAAGCCGGGCAGGAAGGAGTGGTGGATGTTGATCGCCCGGCCCTCGAGGGCCTTGCAGGTCTCGTCGGAGAGCACCTGCATGTAGCGGGCCAGCACGACCAGCTCGGCGTCGTAGGCGTCGACCAGCGACAGCAGCTGCGCCTCGGCCTCGGGCTTGGTCTCGGCGGTGACCGGGACGTGCACGAACGGCAGGCCGGCGGCCTCGGCCATCGGGCGCAGGTCGGGATGGTTGGACACGACCGCGACGATGTCGGCGCCCAGGCTGCCCGCCCGCCACCGGAAGATCAGGTCGTTGAGGCAGTGGCCCAGCTTGGAGACCATGACCAGGATCCGGGCGGGGGCGCCGTCGTGGAAGGTGAACGTCATCCCGAACTCGGCCGCGACCGCCTCGAAGTCCCGGCTGATCGCGTCGAGGTCCACGTCGTGCTCCGCGCCGACCCGGGTGCGCAGGTGGAGCCGGCCGCGCAGCGGGTCGTCGAACTGCTGGTACTCGCCGATGTCGCAGCCGTGCTCGAACAGGAAGGCGCTGACCGCGCGCACGATGCCGGTGCGGTTCGGGCAGCTCAGGGTCAGGATGAAGGAACGGGACACGGCGGCCTCTCCTCGGTCGGACGCGGTCCGCGGAAACCGCGGCACGGCGTAAACAGTGCATTGATATATCAGTCTTGGTCAAGAGGTGTGGGCACGTCCGCTGACTGTTAGGCACGTCCGTCGCGTTAATATGGGACCGTGACCGCTCTTCCCGACGACGCCGAGCCGGAGTACACGTCCCTCGCCGACAAGGCGTACACGGTGATCCGGGATCGGCTGATCATGCTCGACATCCCGCCGATGACGGCCATCGACGACGTCGCCCTCGCGAAGTCCCTCGAGGTCGGTCGCACCCCCGTCCGGGAGGCGCTCAAGCGGCTCGAGATCGACCGGCTGGTCGTCTCCTATCCGCGCCGAGGGACGTTCGCGACCGGCGTGGACATCACCGACCTCGCCTACATCTCCGAGATCCGTGTGCAGCTCGAGCCGCTCGCCGCGCGCCGTGCCGCCGAGTACTCCGGCCCCGCGATCCGGGCCGACCTCGCCGAGCTGGCCGACACGATCGACCGGATCGACGTGCGCACCCTGGACCGCGACGAGCTGATGCGCTGGGACCTGCACGTCCACCGGACGATCTACTCCGCAGCGGCCAACCCGCACCTCGAGGACACCCTGATCCGCTACGACAACCTGGCGACCCGGATCTTCTGCCTGTTCCTGGACCGGATGACGCACTTCGACCAGCACGTCGGCGAGCACTCGGGCCTGCTGCGGGCCATCGCGGGGCAGCAGGCCGACGAGGCCGCCGACCGGGCCCGGGCGCACGTCATCGGGTTCGAGAAGGCCGTCCGCGAGGTCGTCTGAGCCTCCGCGCGCCCGCTCAGACGTGGGGCGGGTGGGTCATCGGCGGATCTGCTCCCGTACGTCGTCGGTCACCGTGTCGGCCCGGCGCAGCAGGTCGTCGACGCCGGTCAGTGCCGCGGACAGCTCGTCGCGCGCCGGCGGGTCGGTGGGGCCGCCAGGTTGATCTCGACGTCGAGCCGGGCGGTGCCGGCCGCGGCCCGGGCGGCGTCGGCCGCGGCTCCTCCGTCGCTGATCACGTGGGGGTTGCCGATCGGCCGCAGCCGCTCGGCGAGGTCGCCCACCTGCTCCGCGGCGCGGATGACCTGCGCCGGGATCCGTCCCGCCTCGACCAGTGCGGCGGCGATCGCCGCGGTGCGGGTCCGCCCCGCCTCCTCGGTGTCGCGCGGGAGCGTGTAGGCCGCGCCGAACGCGCGGGCGTCGTCCTCGGCGAGTCCGAGGCCGGTGATGCGCAGCGCGTCGGCCCGGTTGCGGATGTCGAGCACGGTGTCGGTGTGCCCGGCGTCTCGCTCGCCGTCGGTGTGGCGGGCGACCATGCCGAGCAGGGCGGCGGCCTGCGCGAGGTGCTGGCCCGCCGTCGCGCCGCCGCCCGGGGCGGGGACGCGGGCGGCCAGGTCCCAGAGGAACCGGTCGAGGGTGTCGGAACGCATGGGGTCCTTCCGTGCGGCGGTGCGACGGGGGTGGCACGTCGGGGCCCGGGGCCCCGGGGGGGCCGGCCCCGGGCCGTGCGGGTCAGCGCCGGATGCGGCTCATCTCCGGGTCGAACAGCGGCTCGGCCGCGACCGAGGCGCGGATCCGCCGGTCGAAGTACTGGATCTCGACCCCTCCCCCGACCGGCAGCCCTGCGGGCAGCCAGGCGTAGGCGACCGGGGTCCCCAGGGTGTAGGCGTACGCCGCGGAGGTGACGTAGCCGGCGGGCTCGCCGTCGACGAACACCGCCTCGTGGCCGAGGACGACGCTGCGGCCGTCGTCGATCGTGAGGCAGGTCAGCCTGCGGGTGACGGCGTCGGGGTCGATCTTCTCGACGGCTGCGCGGCCCACGAAGTCGCCCTTGGTGTGCGGGCGGACCGCGAAGCCGAGACCGGCCTCGTACGGGTTGTGCTCGGTGGACATGTCCGCGCCCCAGGAGCGGTAGCCCTTCTCCAGCCGCAGGCTGTTGAACGCCGCGCGCCCGGCCGCGACGACGCCGAGCGGGCGCCCGGCCTCGTACAGCACGTCCCACAGCTTCCGGCCGTACTCGGCGCTGGTGTAGATCTCCCAGCCGAGCTCGCCGACGTAGGACAGCCGCATCGCCGTCACCGGGATGCCGGCGATGTGCGCGGACTTCGCGCGGAAGTACTTCAGCCCCTCGTGGGAGAAGTCGTCGCCCGACAGCGGCTGCACCAGGTCGCGGGCCAGCGGGCCCCAGACGCCGATGCAGCAGGTACCGCCGGTGATGTCGCGGACGACCACCGAGTGGTCGTCGGGCAGCGCACGCCGCAGATGGTCGAGGTCGAGGTGGGAGTTCGCGCCGACCTGGAACAGCTGCTCGCCCAGCCGGGCGACGGTGAGGTCGCTGCGGACGCCGCCGGCCTCGTCGAGCATGAGGGTGTAGGTGACGGCGCCGACGGACTTGTCCATCGTGCCGGTGGTCAGGCCCTCCAGGAACGCGCACGCACCCGGCCCGGACACCTCCAGGCGCTTCAGCGGGGTCATGTCGTACATCGCGACCGCGGTGCGGGTCCGCCACGCCTCGACCGCGACGACCGGCGAGTGGAACATCGCCGACCACGCGTCGCGGGACGGGGCACGCCACTCGGCGGGCAGGTCCTTCGCCAGCACCGCGTTGGCCTCGTACCAGTGCGGACGTTCCCAGGCGTGGGACTCCAGGAAGAACGCCCCGAGCTCGCGCTGGCGGTCCACGAACGGGCTGGTCCGCAGGTCGCGCGGGGACAGCTTCGGCTGCAGCGGGTGCAGCACGTCGTAGATCTCGATGAAGTTCTGCTGCGAGGTCTCGTCGACGTAGGCGTCGGTGGTCTCGACCTCGTCGAAGCGGTGCACGTCGCAGCCGTGCAGGTCGAGCTCGCTGCGGCCCTCGACGAGCAGCTGCGCGACCGAGCGGGCGACGCCGGAGGAGTGGGTGACCCACACGGCCTCGGCGATCCAGAAGCCGGCGACGTCGGCGGACTCGCCGATCAGCGGGCCGCCGTCGGGGGTGAAGGAGAAGACCCCGTTGAAGCCGTGCTCGATCGTGGAACGCTGCAGACCGGGCAGCAGCTGCGTGCTCTGCTCCCACTGCAGCGCGAAGTCGTCGGAGGTGAAGGGCAGCATCGAGGGCTGGGTGCGCTCGCCTACCTCGCCGTCGCCGACCTCGGGCAGGTCGGAGATCGACACCGGCATCGGGCGGTGGGCGTAGGAGCCGATGCCGATGCAGTCGTTGTGCTCGCGGTAGTAGAGGTCGGCGTCCTGGTGGCGCAGGATCGGCAGCCGCGCCTCGATCAGCTCGTCGTTGCGGCCGACGAGCTGCTCGACCTGGGTGGTGCGGGCGTACTGGTGGGCCAGGGGCAGCAGCGGCACCCGCATCCCGACGAGCTTTCCGAGCTCGCGGCCCCAGAACCCGGCGCAGGACACGACGATGTCGGCGGGGACGGTCTCGCCGTCGGCGGTCTCGACGCCGGTGACCCGGCCGCCGGACTGCGCGATGCCGGTGACGCGCACCGAGCCGCGGAAGACCGCACCGCGGGACTCGGCACGCCGGGCCAGCGCGACGACCGCGCGGGCCGCCTTGGCCAGGCCGTCGGTGGGGGTGTGCAGGCCGCCGAGGACCTGGTCGGCGTCGAGCAGCGGGTGCAGCCGCGCGCACTCGGCGGCGTCCACGACCGACGCCGGGACCCCGCGGGAGACCGCCCAGCCCCGCTTGCGGTGCAGGTCGGCGAGCCGCTCCGGGGTGGTCGCGACCTCCAGGCCGCCGACCTGGTTGAAGCACCAGCCGCCGTCGACGTCCAGGCTCTTCAGCTTCTCGACGGTGTAGGTCGCGAACGCGGTCATGGTCTTCGACCCGGTGGTCTGGAAGACCAGGCCGGGGGCGTGCGAGGTGGAACCGCCGGTCAGCGGCAGCGGCCCCTGGTCCAGGACGGTGACGTCGGTCCAGCCGCGGGTGGTGAGCTCGTCGGCCAGGTTCGCCCCGACGATCCCGGCTCCGATGATGACGACACGGGGGGTCATGGTGGTCTCCTTCTGCGTGGTCGTCGGGCGGGTCAGCCGGCGAGGGCCGGCGACGCGGCGGGGTCGGCGGCGGGGTCGTCGCGGAACTCCTGGGCGGCGTCGAGCAGCCAGTCGGCGAGGTGGCCGGCGAACGAGCTGCGGACGTGCACGTCGAGGACCGCTCCCCCGTCGGCGTCGGCGGCGGCGTCACGGGCCAGGAGGAGCACCCCCGCCCCGCCGAGCAGCGTCTGGGCGCTGCGCCCGGCCGGGAACGAGCGCGGGTGCAGGTCCAGCGAGCAGCCGAAGGACAGCAGCTCGCGGGCCAGGCGCCCACCGATCCGCAGCACGACCCGCTGGGCGGAGGTGTCGACGGCGGCGCCGCCTGCCTCCCCGGCGACGAGCGCGCGCAGCGCCGCCTCGGAGACCGCGGCGTTCCCGGAGCGGCTGGTGACCAGCCACTCGTCGGGTCCGAGCCAGACGACCTCGCCGTCACCGGCGGCGACCCAGGTGTTCGCACCTGTCGGCAGCGCGGTGCCGAGCGCGGCGTCGACACCGGCGCGGGCCGGGCCCGCCGGGTCGAGACGCAGGGTCACCGACTGCGCGGTCGGCAGGACCTCGACCGAGAGGCCGCCGTCGGTGTCCCGGGCGAGCCCGGTCAGTGCCGTGGCGTGGGTGTCGAGCGGGTGCGTGGTGGCGAGCTCAGCCGTCACGGCGGGCTCCTTCCGGGTCGACGAGGACGGGTCCGGTGATCTCGACCGGGACCAGCGCCCCCTGGTGCGGGACGTGCACGACGTCGCCGATGCGGTCGCGCCCGCCCTCGAGCAGGGCCAGCGCGAACGGCCGCTCCAGCTCCGCGGACAGGTAGCTGGACGTGACGTGGCCGAGCATCGGGACCGGCGGCGGGGGCAGGGTGCCGTCGGGCGAGAACTCCACGATCTGCGCCCCCTCGGGCAGCCGGGTGCCGCGGTCGGTGGGGAGCAGCCCGACCAGGTGCTTGCGCATCGGGTCGGTGTTGGAGGCGCGGGCGAAGGAGCGCTTGCCGACGAAGTCGACCTTCTTCTTCGACACCGCCCAGCTCATCCCCAGGTCGTGCGGGGAGACGGTGCCGTCGGTGTCCTGCCCGATGATCGGGTAGCCCTTCTCGGCGCGCAGCACGTGCATCGTCTCGGTGCCGTAGGGGGTGATGCCGTACGGCTCGCCGGCCGCGACCAGCCGCTCCCACACGGCCAGGCCGTACCGGGAGTCGACGTTGACCTCGAACGCCAGCTCGCCGGAGAAGGAGATCCGGGCCAGCCGGACCGGCACCCCGTCGAGCTCGGTGTCGCGCCAGGTCATGAACTCGAACGCCGCGGCGGAGGCGTCGACACCGGGGAACACTGCGGAGATCACGTCGCGCGAGCGGGGCCCGACGACCGGGAACACCGCCCAGTGCTCGGTGACCGACGTGAGGTTCACCTTCAGGTGCGGGACCTCGGTCTGGCGCCAGTCCTCCAGGTGGCCGAGCACCGAGGCGGCGCCGCCGGTGGTCGTGGTGAGCAGGAACCGGTCCTCGGCGATGCGGAGCACGGTGCCGTCGTCGGTGACCATGCCGTCGTTGCCGCACATGACGCCGTAGCGGACGCGGCCGACCTTCAGGCTGCTCATCAGGTTCGTGTAGACGAGGTCGAGGAACGTGTCCGCGTCCGGGCCCTGGACGTCGATCTTGCCGAGCGTGGAGCCGTCCATGATCGCGACGTCGCGGCGGGCCGCGGTGCACTCGCGCAGCACCGCGGCATCCATGTCCTCACCGGCCCGCGGGAAGTGGCGGGGCCGCTTCCACTGGCCGACGTCCTCGAACACCGCGCCGTGTGCGACGTGCCACGGGTGCACCGCGGTGGTGCGGACCGGGTCGAACAGGTCCCCACGCTCGCGGCCGGCGAGCGCGGCGAACGACACCGGGGTGTAGGGCGGGCGGAACGTGGTGGTCCCGAGGTCGCCCGCCGGGCGGCCCAGCAGCTCCGAGGTGATCCCGGAGGCGATGGTGCCGGAGGTCTTGCCCTGGTCGTGGGCGGTGCCGATGGTGGTGTAGCGCTTCACGTGCTCCACCGAGCGGAGCCCGGCGCCGACGGCCCGCTCGATGTCGGCGACGGTCGCGTCCCGCTGGACGTCGACGAACTGGCGCGCGGAGTCGCCCGCGGTGCGCCACAGCACCAGGCCGGGGGTGCGCACGGGCTCCGGGGCGCAGCTCGGGGCGTCGCCGCCCGCGCCCTCGGCCAGGCAGCCCGCCAGGTCGAGGATACCGTTCGCGGCGCCGATCACCTCGGTGCCCGCGATGTCGGCGCCCGGCCGGAAGGCTCCCAGGCCGGCGTCGAAGACGAGCTGTCCGCGCACGTGGCTGAACAGGTGCGCGGTGGGCGTCCAGCCACCGGAGACCAGCAGCAGGTCGCACGCCAGCACCTCGGTGCCGTCGCCGGTCGCGACGTGCGCGGCGGACACCCGGCCCGCGGCGTCGCCGTCGGAGCCGACGACGGTGGCGCCGGCCGTCACGGTCACCCCGGCCTCGGTGCACTCCCGCGCGCGCTCGGTGGGCGGCGTGGCGCGGGCGTCGACGAGGGTGACGCGCGCCCCGGCCCCGGCCAGGTCGGCGGCGGCGAGGTAGGCGGCGTCGTCGGTGGTGAACACGACGACCTCGCGTCCGGCGAGCACGCCGTAGCGGTGCAGGTACTCCCGCGCCGCGGACGCGAGCATGACACCCGGCCGGTCGTTGTCGGCGAACACCACGGGGCGCTCGATCGCGCCGGCCGCGACGACGACCCGCCCGGCCCGGATCCGGTGCACCCGCTGGCGGGACCGGTGGGTGGGGGCGGCCGCGCCGAGGTGGTCGGTGCGCCGCTCCAGGGCCAGGGCGAACCCGTCGTCGTAGTGGCCGAAGGCGGTGGTGCGCTGCAGCTGGCGCACCTCGGGGTTCTCCGCGAGCTCGGCGACGACGTCGGCGACCCAGCGGTGCGCGGCGCGCCCGTCGATCCGGTCGGTCGGGACGAGCGCGCCACCGGCCTCCGGACGGTCGTCGACGAGCACCACGCGGTCGCCGCGGCGGGCCGCGGTGCGTGCGGCGAGCAGCCCGGCCGGGCCGGCGCCGATCACCAGGGTGTCGCAGTGGGCGTGGCGACGGTCGTACCGCGCGGTGTCGGGCACCGTCGCCAGCCGGCCCTGACCGTTCAGGCCGCGGGCGACCAGTCCGTCGTACAGCTCGACGGTGGCGGCCTGCAGCATCGGCTCGGGGAACGGCTCCTCGATCTGCACCAGGCCGACCGGGTCCTCGGTCCAGGCCCCGCCGATACCGCGCGGGCGGCCGAGCTTGACCGAGCCGCCCAGCACGGTGACCCCGTTCGCGAGCAGCGCGGAGGCCAGCGTGTCGCCCGGGTGGCCGGTGTAGGTGGTGCCGTCGAAGACGAAGTTCAGGGTGCGGGTCCGGTCGATGCGTCCGTGACCGTCGACGCGGGTCATGCGCGGGACCCCGGGATCTGCGGCCGGGCCCCGCCCATCGGGTAGACGGCGAGGAACCGGTAGGTGTGGGTGTCACGGACGGCGTTGAACCAGCGGCGGCAGCCGGCGGAGTGGTTCCAGCGCTCGGCGAACGGGCCTTTCGGGTTGTCCCGGAAGAACACGTAGTGCGCCCACTGCTCGTCGTCGAGCTCGGCCGGCGCGGCCGGGTACTCGACGTGGGCCTGGCCGCCGTAGTGGAACTCGACCTCCTCGCGGGGGCCGCACCAGGGGCAGTCGATGAGTTGCACGGTGGTGGCTCCTGGGGTCAGTGGGCGACGCCGGCGGCGCCGTGCTCGTCCACGAGCGCGCCGGTGACGAACCGGTCGAGGGAGAACGGGGCGATGTGCGGGTGCAGCTCGCCGGTGGCGATCGTGTGGGCCAGGCACCAGCCCAGACCGGGCGTCACCTTGAAGCCGCCGGTCCCCCACCCGGAGTTGACCAGCACGTTGGAGTACGGCGTGCGGCCCACGATCGGCGATGCGTCCGGGGTGACGTCGACGATGCCCGCCCAGCTGCGTAACAGGTGCGCCCGCGCGAACACCGGGAACAGCTCGACGGCGGCGGCCATCTGCCGCTCGATGATGTGGAAGGCGCCGCGCTGCCCGTAGCCGTTGTAGGAGTCGACGCCGGCGCCCATCACGAGCTCGCCCTTGTGCGCCTGGGAGACGTAGACGTGCACCGCGTTCGACATGACGATCGTCGGATGCACCGGCTCGAGCAGCTCGGACACCAGCGCCTGCAGTGGGTGCGACTGCAGCGGGGTGTCCACGCCGAGCCGGTCGAGCAGGGTCGAGGTGTGCCCGGCCGCGCAGAGCGCGACCTGCCCGCACGCGATGTCGCCGCGGCTGGTGCGGATCCCGGTGACCCGGGCGTTCCCGTCCTCGACCGAGCCCTCGGTGACGAAGTCCAGCACCTCGCAGTCCTGGATGAGGTCGACCCCGGCGGAGTCGGCGCGACGGGCGAAACCCCAGGCGACGTAGTCGTGCTTGGCGATGCCGGCCCGGGGCTGGTAGGTCGCGCCGAGCACCGGGTAGCGGATGTCGTGCGAGACGTTGACGATCGGGCACATCTTCGCGACGTCGTCGGGGCCGAGGTACTCGGCGTCGATCCCGTTGAGCCGGTTCGCCTCGACCCGGCGGACCGAGTCGCGCACGTCCTGCTCGGTGTGGGCGAGGTTCAGCACGCCGCGCTGGGAGAACAGGATCGGGTAGCCGAGGTCCTCCTCCAGCCCCTCCCACAGCTTCAGGGCGTGCTCGTAGACGAAGGCCGACTCGTCCAGGAGGTAGTTGGAGCGGATCAGCGTGGTGTTGCGGGCCATGTTGCCGCCGGCGAGCCACCCCTTCTCCAGCACCGCCACGTTGGTGATCCCGTGGTTCTTGACCAGGTAGTGGGCGGTGGCCAGACCGTGCCCTCCGCCGCCGACGATGACCACGTCGTAGGAGCGCTTCGGCTCGGGGTTGCGCCACAGGACGTCGGGGTGCTCGGGCAGGTGCGCCCCGGGAGGCGTGTTCCCGGTGCCGGTCTTCTCGGTGCTCATGCCGTCAGCTCCGGGTAGAGGGGGTGGCGGTCGGCGAGGACGGCGACGCGGGCGGCGAGCTCGTCGAGCTCGGCGTCGCCCGCGCCGGGGCGCAGGGCGCGGGCGATGATGTCGGCGACCTCGGTGAAGTCCTCGGCATCGAAGCCGCGGGCGGCCAGCGCGGGGGCCCCGATCCGGACCCCGGAGCTCACCATCGGCGGGCGCGGGTCGAACGGGACGGCGTTGCGGTTGACGGTGATGCCGACCCGGTGCAGCCGGTCCTCGGCCTGCTTCCCGTCGAGCTCGGAGTCGCGCAGGTCGACCAGGACCAGGTGGACGTCGGTGCCGCCGGAGACCACGCCGACGCCGGGCTCGGTCGCCAGCCGCTCGGCGATGATCCGGGCGCCGGACAGGGTGCGCTGCTGCCGCTCGGCGAACGCGGGCTCACCGGCGAGCTTGAACGCGACGGCCTTGGCCGCGATCACGTGCTCCAGGGGGCCGCCCTGCTGGCCGGGGAAGACCTGCGAGTTGAGCTTCTTGGCGAGCTCGGCGCGGCCCAGGATGATGCCGCCGCGCGGGCCGCCGAGGGTCTTGTGGGTGGTGCTGGTGACGATGTCGGCGTACGGCACCGGCGACGGGTGCAGCCCGGCCGCGACGAGCCCCGCGAAGTGCGCCATGTCGACCATCAGGTGGGCGCCCACCGTGTCGGCGATCCGCCGGAACCCGGCGAAGTCGAGCTGCCGCGGGTAGGCCGACCAGCCGGCGATGATCAGCTTCGGCCGGCGTTCCCGGGCCAGGCGCTCCACCTCGGCCATGTCGACGCGGTGGTCCTCGGCGCGGACGTGGTAGGCCGCGACGTCGTAGAGCCGCCCGGAGAAGTTGAGCCGCATGCCGTGGGTGAGGTGCCCGCCGTGGGCCAGGTCGAGGCCCATGATCGTGTCGCCCGGGTCGAGCAGCGCGGCCATGGCGGCCGCGTTGGCCTGGGCGCCGGAGTGCGGCTGGACGTTCGCGTAGTCGGCGCCGAACAGCGCCGTCACGCGGTCGATGGCGAGCTGCTCGATGACGTCGACGTGCTCGCAGCCGCCGTAGTAGCGGCGGCCGGGGTAGCCCTCGGCGTACTTGTTGGTGAGCACCGAGCCCTGCGCTTGCATGACGGCCAGCGGGGCGAAGTTCTCGCTGGCGATCATCTCCAGGGTGCCGCGCTGGCGACCCAGCTCGGCGGCGACGGCCGCGTGCACCTCCGGGTCGGTCTCGGCGAGCGTCCCGTCGAGGACCCCCGTCGCACCGTTCGACGGACCCCGATCCACGGCGAACGTCGTCATGGGCACCTCCAGATATCTTCTCCAGCAGACTGATATATCAACTGTCTGCGGTTAGCCTCGCACGGCACTCTCGGCAGGTCAAGAGGCTGATCGCGGTGCGCGCGAACGGGTCCGGACACGCCTGCGGCGCAGGTCCTCGTGAGGACCTGCGCCACAGGTGACGTGCCGGGTCAGGCGAGCCGTTTCGCCAGCTCCCGGCGCATCCGCCCGAAGGGCCGGGGACGGTCGACGCCGAGCACGCCGACGGCCTCCCCCGCGGCGTCGAGGAACACGGCGAGGAACCCGCCGTCGACCTCGAGGTCCCCGTCGTCGATCCGGACCGAGCCGTCCGCGGCCCGGTGCCCGGCGAACTGGATGGTGTGCCCGTACTGGTCGGACCAGAAGTAGGGCACCGCGTGGTGGGCCGGCAGCGAGTGCTCGGTCCCGAGCAGCGCCGCGGCCGCGACGGCCGGCTGCTGCAGCGCGTTGGTCCAGTGCTCCAGGCGCAGCCGGGAGCCGGTGTAGGCGCGGTGGGTGCTGGCACAGTCCCCCACCGCGACGATCCCGGGCAGGGTCGTGCGGCCCGCGGCGTCGGTGACGACACCGTCGTCGAGCTCCAGACCGGAGCCGTCGAGCCACTCGACGTTCGGGATCGCACCGATCCCGACCACGACCACGTCGGCGGGCAGCGCGCGGCCGTCGGTGAGCTCGACCCCGGTGACCCGGGGCGATCCGACGAGCCGGGCCACGCCCGTGCCGAGGTGCAGCGGCACCCCGGCGGCGGTGTGCAGGCGGCCGCAGGCGGTGCCCATCTCGGGCCCGAGGGCCCGCTGCAACGGCACCGGGGCGGCCTCGACGATCGTGACGTCCAGACCGAGGCCGTGGGCGGTCGAGGCGACCTCGGCCCCGACGAACCCGGCGCCGATCACCACCAGCCGCCGGCCCGGGACGAGGTCGGCGCGCAGGGCGCGGGCGTCGTCGAGGGTGCGCAGGGTGTGCACCCCGCCGGGCAGCTCACCCGGCAGGTTCCGGGCGCGGGCGCCCGTGGCGAGCACGACGGCGTCCGCCGCGAGAGTCGAGCCGTCGTCGAGAGTGACGGTCCGGGTCGGGCCGTCGAGGGCGAGTGCGGTGCGGCCGAGGCGCCAGACCACGTCGAGCGCGGCGTCGTCGTCCTCGGTCAGGGCGATGGCGTCCTCGTCGGAGATCCCGGCGAGGAACTCCTTGGACAGCGGAGGGCGGTCGTAGGGGACGTGCTTCTCGTCGCCGACGACCGTGATCGTCCCGGTGAAGCCCTGGGCGCGCAGGGCTCGCGCCGTGGCGAGGCCGGCGAGCGAGGCGCCGACGACCGTGACGTCACGCATCAGGTGCCGGCCTGTACGCCCGGGCGGACGCCGGTCGCGGCACCGGAGGCGGGGACCGACTCGACGACGTGGACCACACCGTCGGCGATCACCACCTGGTGTGTGCGGACGGGGGTCTTCGCGGGCGGGCCGCTCGGCATCCCGGTCCGCAGGTCGAAGCAGGCCGCGTGCAGCGGGCACTCCACCGCGCAGTCCTCGAGCCATCCGTCGGACAGCGAGGCGTCCTGGTGGGTGCACGTGTCGTCGATGGCGTAGAGATCGCCGTCGACGTTGAAGACGGCGATGGGCACCGTCCCCTGGACACGAACGGACTCCCCGACGGGGAGGTCGGACAGCTCGCCCACGAAGATCATGCTTCCTCCACTGTTGCCTATAGCGAAACTCGCCATGCCATGCGCAACCGTATGGTGAGGCCGCAGGTCGCAGCCGTCAACGAGCGATTTCTCGGCCGGCCCGGACAGGGCCCCGGCGTCACGACGTGGAAATGCGAGCAGCTGTCCCCGGTGACCGGAACACCCCCGGAACCGGCACCAGCACATTCCGGGCCACCCGTCGACGAAAGATATATCACTCGTGGATACGTGACACCATGGTCGCGAGGATGGTGGTGTGGCGACACTGCATCGCCACGTCGGCGTGGCTGCCGCGGCGCGGCCGATCGACCCGAGGAGACCCGCATGTCCGACGGACCGCGCAGGCCCCGACGCCGCGGCCCGGTCGCGGTCGCGGTCGCGGTCGAGGAGGAGCGCACGGTCCGACGGGCGGCTGCGGCGGCCTCGGTCGGCAACGTCGCCGAGTGGTACGACTTCGGCCTCTTCTCCTTCCTCTCCGCGGTGGTGCTCAACCGGGTCTTCTTCCCGGAGGCCGGCGAGTGGTCGCTGGTGCTGACCCTCGCCACGTTCGCGGCCGCGTTCGTCGTCCGGCCGCTCGGCGGGTTCGTGTTCGGACCGCTCGGGGACCGGATCGGCCGCACCCGGGTGCTCGCGTTCACGGTCCTGCTGATGACCGCCGCGACGCTCGCGCTGGGCTTCGTGCCCTCCTACGAGACGGCCGGGATCGCCGCGCCGCTGCTGGTCCTGCTCATCCGGATGCTGCAGGGCTTCTCCGCGGGCGGGGAGTACACCGGCGCGCTGACCCTGGTCTCGGAGTACGCGCCCGACCGCCGTCGCGGGTTCTTCGGCAGCTGGCTGGAGTTCGGCACGATCACCGGCTACACCCTCGGCGCGGGCGTCTGCGGCGTGCTCGTCGCGGTGCTGCCCGAACAGGACCTGCTCGCCTGGGGCTGGCGGATCCCGTTCCTGCTCGCCCTCCCCCTCGGGGTGGCCGGCATCTACCTGCGGATGCGGCTGGAGGACACCCCGGCGTTCCGGCAGCTCATGGAGCGCTCCCCCGCGCTCGCGACGATGCCCTACCGGCGGGCGATGCAGATCCTGGTCCGCCGCTACCGGACACCGGCCCTGGTCGCCGCGGCGCTGGTGGTCGCCTGGAACGTCACCAACTACGTGCTGACCAACTACATGCCCACCTACCTGACCGGGACACTCCCCCGGCACGGGCAGCACGGCGCGTCCGGGGCCGCCACCGGCGCCATGCTCGTCGCGGTCATGCTGGTCATGCTGTGCGTGATCACCGCGGTGGGCAGGCTCAGCGACCGGGTCGGCCGCAAGCCGGTCCTGATGGTCACGAGCCTGACGCTGGTGGCCGTGGGGCTGCCCGCGGTCCGGCTGATGCGCGACGGCATGATCGGCCAGTTCGTGGGCCTGCTGCTGATGGCCACGGTGCTGGTCGGCTTCGCCGCGGTGCTGCCGTCGACACTCCCCGCGCAGTTCCCGACGATGGTCCGCTACGGCGGCCTGGGCGTGGTGTTCAACCTGTCGGTGTCGCTGTTCGCGGGCACCGCGCCGACGCTGATCGAGACCGCCGTGACCGCCACCGGCAACCTCGACTGGCCGGGGTACTTCCTCGTCGCCGCGGGCCTGGTCGGCGTGGTCGGCGTGGTGTTCCTGCCCGAGACCGCGGGCCGCCCGCTGGCCGGGGCGGCACCACTGACCTCCAGCGCGGACCTGCCCCCGCCGCCGCTGTCGCCCGAGGGCGTGCCGCTCGAGCAGCCCTACGACCACACACGCTGACCCCGCCGCGGATCGACCGTGGCACTCTCTTGGCACGATTGATATATCAGTCTAACATCGTCGCCATGACCAGAGGCCGGCGTGGATCGGAGCGACCGTGAGCACCTCCGTGTTCGACATGTTCACGGTCGGGATCGGACCCTCGAGCTCGCACACCGTGGGCCCGATGCGGGCCGCGGCCCGGTTCGTCGCGCGGCTCGCCGACTCGGGCGAGCTGCCGCGTACCGCGTCGGTGCGGGTCGAGCTGTTCGGCTCCCTCGGCGCGACCGGGCACGGCCACGGCAGTGTGAAGGCCGTCGTACTCGGGCTCGCCGGGCACGAGCCGCACCTCGTCGACCCGGTCGGCGCCGACCCGATGGTCGCCGACGTCCGCGCCGGGGGCCGGATCCGCCTCGGCGGGACCCACGAGATCACCTTCGCCCCCGACGACGACGTGGTCCTGCACCGCAACCGCCGGCTCGACTTCCACTCCAACGGCATGCTGCTGCAGGCCTTCGACGACGGCGGCGCCGTCCTGGACAAGCGCGAGTACTACTCGGTGGGCGGCGGCTTCGTGCTCGACTCCGACGAGGCGGGCCGCCCCGTCCTGGTGGAGGACGCGACCCCGGTCGCCCACCCCTTCACCACCGGCGACGAGCTCCTCGGACTCACCCGCACCCACGGGCTGTCGATCTCCGACATCATGCTGGCCAACGAGCTGTCCCGGCGCACCGAGGACGTGGTACGCAGCGAGCTGCTCCACATCTGGTCGGTGATGCAGGAGTGCGTCGAGCGCGGCGCCCGCACCGGCGGCACGCTGCCCGGCGGGCTGAAGGTCCGGCGCCGGGCGATGGCGCTGCGCGAGCGGCTGGAGGCCGCGACCGGCGAGCCGGACGCGCTGCACGCGATGGAGTGGGTGACGCTCTACGCCCTCGCCGTCAACGAGGAGAACGCGGCCGGCGGGCGCGTCGTCACCGCCCCCACCAACGGCGCCGCCGGGATCGTCCCGGCCGTGCTGCACTACGCCGAGCGCTTCCTGCCCGGCTTCGACGACGACTCCGTCGTCCGGTTCCTGCTCACCGCGGGCGCGGTCGGGGTGCTGTTCAAGGAGAACGCCTCGATCTCCGGCGCCGAGGTCGGCTGCCAGGGCGAGGTCGGGTCGGCCTGCGCGATGGCGGCCGCCGGGCTCGCCGAGATCATGGGCGCCACCCCGGAGCAGGTCGAGAACGCCGCCGAGATCGGCATCGAGCACAATCTCGGGCTGACCTGCGACCCGGTCGGCGGGCTCGTGCAGATCCCGTGCATCGAGCGCAACGCGGTCGCCTCGATCAAGGCCATCACCGCGGCGCGGATGTCGGCGCACGGCGACGGGATGCACCACGTCTCGCTGGACACGGCCATCACGACGATGCGGGAGACGGGCGCGGACATGCAGGACAAGTACAAGGAGACCGCCCGCGGTGGTCTCGCGCTGAACATCGTCGAGTGCTGAGCCGTGTTCTCCGAACAGGACGAGCTGGAGCGGTTCCTGCTGTCGCGCCCGGCCACCGGGCGCCGCAACGGCGCCGCACCCGACTGGAGCCCGTCCGGGATCGCCGCGGCCGCGGGGGCGGCCGGGGTGCCGGCCGTCGCCGTCGCGGACCCGGCCGACGCCGTCGACCACGCCCTGACGACCGCCGGGGGTGAACCCGTCGTGGTGACCGGGTCGTTCCGGCTGCCCGGCGCGGTCGCGTCGCGGCTGGACCGCCGGGCCGTTCCCGAGGGACAGCCCGCATGACGACCACCGAGGACGTGTTCGTGGACTTCGACAGCCCGCGGTCGCTGGCCGACCGGGCCTACGTGGCCATCCGGGACCGGCTGATCATGCTGGAGATCCCGCCGCTGGCCCCGATCGACGACGAGGCGCTGTCGACCCGGCTCGGCCTGGGCCGCACCCCGGTGCGCGAGGCGCTCAAGCGGCTGGAGACCGAGCGCCTGGTCGTGTCCTACCCGCGACGGGGGACGTTCGCGACCGCCGTCGACATCTCCGACCTGCGCGACGTGTGCGAGGTCCGGACCGTGCTGGAACCGACCGTCGCGCGGCGGGCCGCCGTCGTCGCCCCGCGGTGGCGGCGCGACGAGCTTCGTGAGCTGGCCGGGCGGGTGGCGTCGCTGGAGGCGCCGCGGATGGGCCGGATCGAGCTCATGCGGTGGGACGTGACGGTCCACCGGTCGGTGTACCGGGCCGCCGGGAACCCGTACCTGGAGGACACGCTCACCCGCTACTACCACCTGGCCACACGGATCCACTGCCTGTTCCTGGACCGCATGGACCAGGTCGGCCGCCACGTGCACGAGCACGCGGCGCTGCTGACCGCGATCGCCGACGGCGACGCCGACCGCGCCGAGGCTGTCAGCCGCGACCACGTCGTCGGCTTCGAGACCGCCGTCCGCGCGGTCCTCTGAATCGGGCCCTCCGTCGCCGAGATGCAGCTCAGCGGGGTGTGGAGATCTATAACTCCCGCTGAGCCGCATCTCGGTGGATCGTGGCGGGGTCAGTCCCGGAAGCGGAACGGGGCGAGCTTCTCCGCGAGGAGGACCGGGTCGCCGTCCTCACCCGGGGCGTGGTGGAAGCCCTCGGCCTCGGCCAGGCCGATGAGCTCGCGGTCGTGGAACAGGCCGCAGACGTAGCGGACGGTGTCTTCGCCGATCTCGGTGACCGCGACGCGCATCTGGTAGATGCCCGGGTAGTGCACCTCGGCGAGGTACTGGACCGACAGCGTCGACGGGGAGAGCCCGTCGAGCGGGCCGCCCTCGGGGTAGCCCAGCACGTCGGAGTGCAGCTCGGCGAGGCCGTCGAGGTACCAGGAGGCCAGCGCGACGTTGTTCACGTGGCGGTTGGTGTCCAGGTCGGTGAAGCGGGTGCGGACGTCCCAGCGGAACGGGTAGTTCTCGCGGACGGTGCGGGCGTCGCCGCGCTCGGGACGGACCGGGGCGGGGGCCTCGATGCGCAGGGTGGTCAGCGCGCCGCGGACCTCGTCGGTCAGCGGGGTCGGGGCGTCGCCGTCGGTGTGCACCGAGGTCGACTCGCCGGTGGCGACGCACTCGTCGCCGGCGAAGACCGCGTATCGGTAGGAGAACGACGTGGTACCGACATGGCTGACGCCGACGCCGATCCGGTAGGACCCGGTGACCCGCAGCGGGGCCAGCACGTCCACCCGGATGGCGGCGAGCAGCAGCCGCACGCGGGACTGCAGGCGGGCGACCAGGTCGGCGCCGAAGGTGTCGCGCTCGACGGCGACGCGGGCGTCCTCGAACCAGCGCACCAGGGCGTCGCGGCCGATCCGGCGGCTCGGGTCGAGGTCGGCGTAGCGGGCCTCGTGCTCGATCAGCACCGGGAACATCCCCGGCTCGGGCACGGTCGGCGTCGTGATGGTTGCTGTCACCCCCCCATCGTGACGCTGTGTCGCCGCTCACCGGCAACCGGCCGTCCGATATCACACCCGGTGAGCTGCCCGGGTACGCCGGGTGCGCGGTCCCGGGTGCCGAGCGGCACGGTCAGGGCCGGACCTGTCGGGGGCGCTCGGTAACCTGCCGGACGTGCCTCCCCCCTCGACGGCCCCCGTGCGGACCCAGGACCTGCCCGGTGTGCACGAGCTGCTCGAGGTGGCCGTCACCTCGGTCGGCGGCTCCCGCCGCCAGGGCCAGGACCGGATGGCCGACGCGGTGCGCCGCTCGCTGTCGTCCGGAGAGCACCTGGCCGTGCAGGCGGGCACCGGCACCGGGAAGTCGCTGGCCTACCTCGTGCCCGCGATCCGGCACGCGATCGCCCGCGACACCACGGTCGTCGTCTCGACGGCGACGATCGCGCTCCAGCGCCAGCTCGTGGACCGGGACCTGCCGCGCGTCGCGAAGAGCCTGAAGAAGGTGCTGGGCCGCGAGCCCACCTTCGCCATCCTCAAGGGGCGGCGGAACTACCTGTGCATGAACAAGCTCCACGGCGACATGGACGACGATCCGGGCGACGAGCAACTGTTCGACGCGTTCGCCATCTCGGCGCTCGGGCGGCAGGTGAAGCGGCTGCACGAGTGGTCGTCGGACACCGGGACCGGGGACCGCGACGAGTTGGTCCCCGGCGTCCCGGACTCCGCGTGGCGGCAGGTGTCGGTGACCGCGCGGGAGTGCCTCGGCGCGAGCCGCTGCCCGGTCGGCGAGGACTGCTTCGCCGAGAAGGCGAAGGCCGAGGCGGGGCGGGCCGACATCGTCGTCACCAACCACGCCCTTCTCGCGATCGACGCCATGGGTGAGGCTCAGGTGCTCCCCGAGCACGACGTCGTGATCGTCGACGAGGCGCACGAGCTCGTCGACCGGGTCACCGGCGCGGCCACCGCCGAGCTGACCGCGGGCACCGTCGCGACCGCGGCCCGGCGCTGCGGAAAGCTCGTCGACCAGGACACCGCGGACCGGCTCGCGGAGGCCGGTGAGGGTCTCGCCGCGGTGCTGGAGGACATGCCCCCCGGGCGCTGGGAGTCGCTGACCACCGCCGCCGCGGGCGCACTGAACGCGATCCTGTCGGCCGGGGCGGGCTGCCGGCAGTCGATGGGCGCGAACAAGCGCAGCGACGACGCCGACCCCGAGGGCGCCGCCGCGCGCAAGCTCGCCCAGGCCGTGCTCGACGAGGTCGTCGACACCGCCGCGCGGCTGCTGGAGACGTTCTCCGAGACCGACGCGGCCACGCGCCGCGACGTCGTCTGGCTGGGTGAGCAGGGTCCCGACGGCTCCCGCCACAAGGTGCTGCGGGTCGCGCCGCTGTCGGTGGGCGGGCTGCTGCGCGAGCGGCTGTTCAACACCCGCACCACCGTGCTGACCTCGGCGACCCTGGCCCTGGGCGGGTCGTTCGACGCGCTGGCCCGGCAGTGGGGCCTGCCGGCCTCGCAGCCCAGGGAGGCCGGGGCCACCCCGCCGTCGCGCGTCGACGAGGGGCACGGCCCGGTCCAGGACCCGGAGGCGCCGCGCTGGCAGGGCCTCGACGTCGGGTCCCCGTTCGCGCACGCCAAGTCCGGGATCCTCTACCTCGCCCGGCGGCTACCCAGCCCCGGCCGCGACGGCCTCGCGCCGGAGACCCTCGACGAGATCGAGGGACTCGTCCGCGCCGCCGGGGGCCGCACGCTGGGTCTGTTCTCCTCGACCCGCGCGGCGAAGCAGGCCACCGAGGCACTGCGCGGCAAGCTCGACACGCCCCTGCTGTGCCAGGGCGACGACTCCACGATGCTGCTGGTCAAGCGGTTCGCCGAGGACCCGGAGACCTCGCTGTTCGGCACGCTGTCGCTGTGGCAGGGCGTCGACGTGCCCGGCCCGTCGCTGTCCTGCGTGATCATCGACCGGATCCCGTTCCCGCGCCCGGACGACCCGCTGATCGCGGCCCGGCAGAAGGCCACCGACGCGCGCGGCGGGAACGGCTTCCTGTCGGTGTCGGCGACGCACGCGGCGCTCCTGCTCGCCCAGGGCGCCGGACGGCTGCTGCGCGCCACCGACGACCGCGGCGTCGTCGCGATCCTGGACCCGCGCATCGCGACCGCGCGCTACGGCGGCTTCCTGCGGGCGAGCCTGCCCCCGTTCTGGGAGACCACCGACCGGGAGAAGGTGCACGGCGCACTGCGCCGGCTGCGCGAGTCCTCGTGACCGGCTCCACACGGCGGACGGGCCCCGACCCGATATAGGTTGTGTGCAACCAATCGAGTCCGGAGGCGCACCCGTGGCGAACTACACGACCGAGGCCACCTCGACCGGCGGCGGCCGCGACGGCCACGTCCGCAGCGACGACGGCTTCATCGACCAGGACCTGACGATGCCGCCGGAGCTGGGCGGCCCCGGGGGCGCCACCAACCCCGAGCAGCTGTTCGCCGCGGCCTACGCGGCCTGCTTCCACGGCGCGCTGAGGCTGGCCGCCCGCACGGCGAAGATCACCGTCCCCGACGACACGCAGGTCACCGCCACCATCCAGCTGGCGCCCGACGATGTGAGCTTCCACGTGGCCGCCGACATCACCGCGCACCTGCCGGGCCTGGACCAGGCGGCCGCGGACGAGCTCGTCGAGGCCGCCCACCAGGTGTGCCCGTACTCCAAGGCCACCCGCGGCAACGTCGAGGTCACCCTCACCGCGACCGTCTGACCGCGGGGCCCGGGTGCTCACGGTGCCGGGGGGATCTCCGGCGCCGGGATCTCGAAGGCGTTCAGCAGCGCCGACACCGACAGGTACATGCCGGTGAGGTGCACGGCGTCGAGCACCCCGTCGCGGCCGAGCGCGGCCTCGGCCGCGGCGTAGGTGTCGTCGGAGACCCGGTGGGTGCGGACCAGCTCGTCGACGAACCGGTGCACGACGAGCTCGTCGCCGGTCAGCACGTCGGCGGCGGTTCCGTCGTGCAGCGCCCGCACCGCGTCCTCGGCCAGCCCCACCGACCGGGCGACCGCGGTGTGCGCGTACAGCTCGTACGCCGCGCCCCAGGCCGCGCCGACGGTGAGGATCACGACCTCGCGCACGGTGGCCGACAGCGACGAGTCCCGCTGGTCGGTGCCGACCCAGCGGTTGAACGCCTTCCCGGGGCCGGGCCGCAGCACGAAGGCGTTGAACGGGCCGATGAGGCCGCCGTCGTCGTCGGTGGCGGCGAAGCCGGACTCCTCGGCCCACCGGACCGAGCCGGAGTGGAGCCGCTCGGCGGCGGCGCGCTGCTCGTCGTCGAGGACGAGGGTCTCGTTGCGGGGCAGCCGGCCGCCCCAGTCGCGGGCACCGGCGGAGGGGTGTGTGGTCACACCTGGTGGATCACCGCCCGGCGGTCCCGGCAAACGCGGCCCGGGCCACCGCGAGGCAGGTCATGGTCCCCGGATCGACCTCGGTGAAGCCCGCGTCGCGCACCCCGACCACGCCGTCGGTGCCGTCGTCGGCGGCCGGGCACAGCCGGGCCCAGGCGGCCCGGTCCGCGGTCCGCACCGCGCACACCGGTGCCGCACCGACCGGCCAGCCGAGGGCCGCACCGAGCAGCATCGTGGCGTGCCCGACCTGCGCGGCGGCCTTGCCGACCGTCATCTCCGCGTACGGGGACAGCAGTACCAGCGGGGCGCCGGGATCGGGCGGGCCCGGCTCGTCGACGGGCAGCTCGGTGCCCCCGATCTGCAGCCGCGACACCGCCTTCGGGGCCTCGTCGACCGGTCCGGGCACCAGCGCGCGGGCCTCGGCGTCGCCGACCCGCACCGTCACGCCGGGCAGCTCCCGGACCGCACGCCAGTGCGCGCCGCGCGCCCGGCGGGCGATCTTGCGGATGCGCCCGTCCACCCAGGGGGCGACGACGTCGGACCACTCGCCGCCGGGCTGGGCCCGCGGGTCGGTGCAGACGGCGACCGCGGCCGTCGCGGCGGCCTCCAGCAGCGCGGTGCGACCGGGGAGCGGTTCGCGCTCGATCCGCAGCACGACCGGCATCGCCCGGACGACGCCGTCGGCCTCCGGCGCGATGTCGCGCTCCCGCGCCCCGGACCCGTAGCGGCCCGCGAGCAGGTGCAGGATCGGCGCGGGACCGGTCACGCCAGCGGGACCCGGCGGAGCACACCCTCGGCGGCGTCGGCGGCCTCGACCTCGGTGCGGGTGATGCCCAGGACGAACAGCACGACGTCGAGGTAGGGCACCGACACCGAGGTGTCGGCGATCTCGCGCAGCGCCTGCTTGGCGTTGAACGCCACCCCGAGCCCGGCGGTGGAGAGCATGTCGATGTCGTTCGCGCCGTCGCCGACCGCGACGGTCTGGTCGAGCGGGATGCCGTGGGCCTCGGCGAACCGGCGCAGTGCGACGGCCTTCCCGGCCCGGTCGACGACCTCGCCGACGACCCGCCCGGTGAGCTTCCCCCCGGAGATCTCCAGCTCGTTCGCGGCCACGAAGTCGAGCTTGAGCTCGCGGGCGAGACCGGCGATGACCTGGGTGAACCCACCCGAGACGACGCCGCAGCGGTAGCCGAGCCTGCGCAGCGTGCGGATCGTGGTGCGGGCGCCGGGGGTCAGCTCGATCCCGGCGGCCACCTCGTCGACGACGGAGGCGGGCAGCCCCTCCAGCGCGGCGACGCGGCGGGTCAGCGACTCGGTGAAGTCGAGCCGGCCCGCCATGGCCTCCTCGGTGACCCGCCGGACCTCGGCCTCGACGTCGGCCCCGGCGCGGGCGGCCAGCATCTCGATGACCTCGCCCTGGATCAGGGTGGAGTCGACGTCGAACACGATGAGCCGCTTGCTGCGCCGGGCCAGCCCGGCCCGTGTCACCGCGACGTCGACGCCCGCCTGCCGGGCCACCCGGACCAGCCGCCTGCGCAGCGTGCCGGGCGGGTAGTCGTCGGCGTCGCCCTCGGGGACCGGGGAGACGAGCAGCTCCAGCCCCGTCACCGGGTAGTCGGCGACCCGGCGGATGGAGTCGATGTTGGCGCCGACCGCGGCGAGTTCCGCGGCGATCGCGCCGAACGCGCGGGCCGTGATCGGCCTGCCCAGGACCGTGACGACGTGCGTCGACGGCGTCCGGGCGGCCTGACGGCCGTCACGCTGGATCTCGATGTGCACGGTCATGGCGATGGAGTCCATCGCCGCGCCCACCGTCTCCTGCAGGTCCTCCGGATCCCCTGCCGGCACGACGAGCGCGCCCAGGGTGAGCCGGCCGTTCACCACGACCTGTTCCAGGTCGAGCAGCTCGACGCCGGCCGTGGTGAGCGCGGTGAACAGCACGGAGCTGACACCGGGCCGGTCCGGCCCGGTCACCGTGACGAGCACGGTGGGCCGGGCCGGACCAGGAGGGACGGGGTGAGCCGCCGACACCTCAGGTCGACTTGGGGTCGTCGTCCGGCATGGACTCCTTGCCGACCTGCTGCGCGAGGACCTCGGTCGGGTGCGCCCGGTTGCCGACGTGCGCCTCGGCGCGCGCCTTCTCGACCAGGTGCGGGTAGTGCAGGTCGAACGCCGGGCGCTCGGAGCGGATCCGGGGCAGCTCGGTGAAGTTGTGCCGCGGCGGCGGGGACGAGGTGGCCCACTCCAGCGAGTTGCCGAAGCCCCACGGGTCGTCGACGGTGCAGACCCGGCCGAACCGGTAGCTCTTGAACACGTTGTAGAAGAACGGCAGCGTCGAGGCACCGAGGATGAACGCGCCGATCGACGAGATCGTGTTCAGTACGGTGAAACCGTCGGAGGGCAGGTAGTCGGCATAGCGCCGGGGCATCCCCTCGTTGCCCAGCCAGTGCTGCACCAGGAACGTCAGGTGGAACCCGACGAAGGTCAGCCAGAAGTGGATCTTGCCGAGCTTCTCGTCGAGGAACCGGCCGGTCATCTTCGGGAACCAGAAGTAGATCCCGCCGAAGGTCGCGAACACGATCGTGCCGTAGAGCACGTAGTGGAAGTGCGCGACGACGAAGTAGGTGTCCGACACGTTGAAGTCCACCGGCGGCATCGCGAGCAGGATGCCGGTCAGACCACCGAAGAGGAACGTGACCAGGAAGCCGACCGAGAACAGCATCGGCGTCTCGTAGGTGATCTTGCCCTTCCACAGGGTGCCGATCCAGTTGACGAACTTGACGCCCGTCGGGATGGCGATGAGGAACGTGGTGAAGGCGAAGAACGACAGCATGATCGCGCCGGTGGCGTACATGTGGTGCGCCCAGACCGCGACCGACAGCGCCGCGATGGCGATGGTCGCGAAGACCAGGCCCTTGTAGCCGAAGATCGGCTTGCGGGCGAACACCGGGAAGATCTCCGAGACGATGCCGAAGAACGGCAACGCGACGATGTAGACCTCCGGATGGCCGAAGAACCAGAACAGGTGCTGCCAGAGCACCACACCACCGTTGGCCGGGTTGAAGATCTGGGCGCCGAGGTGGCGGTCCGCGGCCAGCGCGAGCAGCGCGGCGGTCAGGATCGGGAACGCGATCAGGATCAGCAGCGCGGTGATGAAGATGTTCCAGGTGAAGATCGGCATCCGGAACATCGTCATACCGGGCGCGCGCATGCAGACGATGGTCGTCACGAAGTTGACGCCACCGAGAATGGTGCCGAGGCCGGAAACGACGAGGCCCATGATCCACAAGTCCGCACCGGGACCTGGTGAGCGGATCGCGTTGGACAGCGGGGTGTAGGCGAACCAGCCGAAGTCCGCGGCGCCGCCCGGGGTCAGGAAGCCGGAGACGACGATGAGGCCGCCGAACAGGTACAGCCAGTACGAGAACGAGTTGAGCCGCGGGAACGCGACGTCGGGCGCACCGATCTGCAGCGGCACGATGTAGTTCGCGAAACCGAACACGATCGGCGTCGCGAACAGCAGCAGCATGATCGTGCCGTGCATGGTGAACAGCTGATTGTACTGCTCGGTCGACAGGAACTGGAGCTCCGGCCGCGCGAGCTCGGCGCGGATCAGCAGCGCCATGACCCCGCCGACGGCGAAGAAGCCGAACGACGTCGTCAGATAGAGGATCGCGATGTCCTTCGGGTCCGTCGTCCTCAACATCTTGAGGAACGTGGATCCCTTGCCCTCACGCCGCGCCGGATACGGGCGCGTCGAGATCGGCTTGGGCTCGACGGCTGTCACCTGGGCCTCCATGCACTTGCCTGACCTGAGCACGTCCTCGCGGACGGGCAGACTCTACTTCCCGACCGGCGAGCGGCGCCCGTCCGGTCCGGGAGATCCACTCCGTGGGTCCCGGCCCGTCGCACGGCGCGCGCCGATTGTGCTCTACGGAGAGTAGAACCGACAGCCCCCGACCGCGCACTCAGGGCGCCCTTCACCCGGATCAACAGGTCGCC
This sequence comes from Pseudonocardia sp. McavD-2-B, assembly GCF_024124365.1. Taxonomy (NCBI): domain Bacteria; kingdom Bacillati; phylum Actinomycetota; class Actinomycetes; order Pseudonocardiales; family Pseudonocardiaceae; genus Pseudonocardia; species Pseudonocardia sp. McavD-2-B. The sequence goes on along the minus strand of NZ_JAMXSG010000005.1, from coordinate 18,357 downwards.
GGCGGTGTGCGACGGTGGAGATGTGGTGGTTCCGACACCCCCGCCGGGGACCCGTCGCCGGGAGCCCGGCTGGGACGTACTGCGCAGCACCTTCGTGCTGCTGGTCGTGCTCTACCACGCCACGCACCTCGGCCCGGTGCTCCACCCGGAGCTGGCGCCGCGCAGCGTCTCCTTCGACCACCAGGTCGGGGCGAGCCTGCTGCTGGTCGTCTCGGCCTACTTCGCCTGCGCGACGCTCGGCCGCCACTCCCCCGGGCGCTACTGGTGGGGGCGGGTCGCGCGGCTGCTGCCGGCGTTCGTCGTCGCGGTGCCGCTGGCCTGGGTGGCCCTGCGCTTCGTGTCCCCGCTGGACTGGGCGTCGCCGCCGGCACGGGAGATGGTCGTCAACTGGCTGATGCTGGGGAACTGGGACACCGAGCGCTACCCGTGGCTCGACCCGGCGTTCTGGACGTTGCCGCTGCAGCTGATGGCGTTCACCGCCGCCGCGGTGCTGAGCGTGACGCGCTGGGGGTACGGGCCGCGGCTGCGGGTGCTGCTGTGGGCGATGGTGGTCGTCCCGCTGCTGCTGTGGCCGCTGCGGGCGCGGCCGGGCGACGTCGCCGACCCGCCGTGGTGGTACCGGACCGTCGTCGACGGGCTGGGGTTCCACCGGTTGCACCTGTTCGTGGCCGGGATCGCGGTGTGGCTGTGGTCGACCCGGCGGATGCGCACCCCGCACGCGATCGCCCTGCTCGCGGTGTGCGGCCTGGCCCAGTTCGTGCACGGCCTCGAGCCGGGGCCCGACGGCGTCGTGCGGATCGACCTCGACCACCTCGACGCGGTCGCCGCCGCGCTGGTCTGCGCCGGGATCGCGCTCGTCGCCGTGGTGGCCCGGCTGCCCCGGCCGGGCTCGCGGATGCCCGCCCCGCTGGCGACGGCGGCGCGCAGGCTCGCCGGCATCTCCTACGGCGTCTACCTGGTGCACCAGACCGTCGGCTACGTGCTGATGCGCCGGCTGCAGGACCTCGGCGCCGGGCCGCTGCTGCAGTCCGCGGCGATGCTGGCGACGGCGGTGCTGCTCGGCTGGGTGCTGACCCGGCTGGTGGAACGCCCGGCCCACGCCGCGCTGATGCGGGCGTGGGACCGGCGCGCGGGCGTCACCTGAGCGGCTCGAAGACCTCGGTCCAGATCTCGGGCGCGGTGGCCGGGTTGGGCTGCGCGTCGACGATGTAGAACTCGGTGCCCAGCCCCATCGCGAACACCGGGTCCGGCATCGTCAGCATGAAGTGGTCGGGGCCCATCTGGCTGGCGTGCGCGCGCATCGAGGCCCGCTTGGTCTCGGCGTACTCGACGGCCTCGACCCGGTGGGTGATCTCGGACTCGGGCTTGCCGAACGACCCGTCGTCGGGGATCTCGGGCATCTGCCAGTCGTCGCCGCGCTCCTTCCGGAGACCGCGCATGCCGCGGAGCAGCCAGTCGCGGTTGGTGGTGTTCTGCGCGACGACCGGCACCCCGGCGAGCTCCCCGGCGCGGGCACCGACCCGGTGCACCTGGATGTGGTCGGGGTGGCCGTAGCCGCCGTTGTCGTCGTAGGTGGTGAGGACGTCGGCCTCCTCCTCCTCGAGGATCAGCGCGAGCCTCTTGGCCGCGTGCTCCACCGGGGCCTGCCAGAAGCAGTAGGGGGCGTCGTTGCTGGGCTCGCCCATCATCCCGGAGTCGACGTAGCCGAGGAACTCCACGCGGGCGACGCCGAGGGCGCGGGCCGAGGCGTGGCACTCCGCGGAGCGGCGGACCGGCAGCTGCTCCCCCTCGGCCAGGACGCCGGGTACCGGCTCCCCCAGCTCGCCTCGGGTGGCGAAGACGAGGACGACGCGGTGGCCGAGCGCGGCGGCCTTGGCGAGCGTGCCGGCGGTGCCGATCGACTCGTCGTCGGGATGGGCATGGAAGCTGACGAGGGTCCCCACGGACGGTGAGCCTAGGAGCCGGTCCCGGCCGCCCCGCACCGGGCCGTCGTCGATCTACACACCGTTGACGCGCCGTCCGATGTGTGTAGCATCACAGGTCCCCGAACCGGCACAGGAGCCGTCCACCATGGCCGATGTCGTCAGCGTCGACAACGTCGATCCCGCCCACACCACCGTGCCCGTCCCCCGCAGCGCGCAGCAGGCGCCGGAGGCGTTCAACGCCGCCGCGCACCTCACCGCCGCCCGGGTCGGGGCCGGGGACGGACACCGCACCGCCGTCCGGTTCCCCGGTGGTTCGCTCACCTACGCCGCACTGACCGACCGGGTACGGCTCGTCGCCGGGGCCCTGCGCCGGGCCGGCGTGCGGCCCGAGCAGCGCGTGCTGCTCGTGATGCCCGACGACGTCGAGCTGTTCACCGCGATCCTCGCGACCCTGTGGGCGGGCGCGGTCGCCGTGCCGTGCTCGACGATGCTGACCGGACGCGAGCTCGCCGTGCTCGTCCGGGACTCGCGGGCGACCACCGTGATCGGCGGCGAGGCGTTCGCCGCGCACCTCACCGAGGCCGTCGCGGGGGCGCCCGACCTGGAGCGCGTCGTGCTCACCGGGGCCGACCCGCTGGTCGCCGGGGTCACCTCCCTGACCTGGGACGCCCTGCTCGACGGCGCCGAGCCGCTGCCCGAGCCGCACCCGACCTGGGCGGAGTCCCAGGCGCTCTGGCTCTACACCTCGGGCACGACCGGCAAGCCCAAGGGCGCCATGCACCGCCACGACGACATCCGGTTCGTCGCCGACACCTACGGCCGCCAGGTCCTCGGGATCCACCGCGACGACGTCTGCCTGTCGGTCGCGAAGCTGTTCTTCGCCTACGGCATCGGCAACTCGATGTTCTTCCCGCTCTCGGTCGGCGCCTGCACCGTCCTGGAACCGTCCCGGCCGGACCCCGAGCACTACTCCCGCCTCGCCGAGCAGCACGGCGCGACGCTGTTCTTCGCCGTCCCCAGCTTCTGGGGCCCGATGATCGCCGCCGAGCTGCCGCGCGAGCGGTTCGCCACCGTGCGCCGCGGCGCGTCGGCGGGCGAGGCGCTGCCCGCGCGGATGTTCCACGGCGTCCTCGACCGCTACGGCTTCGAGGTCCTGGACGGGATCGGCTCCACCGAGGCACTGCACATCTTCATCTCCAACCGGCCGGGCGAGGTCGTGCCGGGGAGCTCCGGCTTCCCGGTCCCCGGCTACGAGGTGGAGCTGCGACGGCCGGACGGCAGCGTCATCGACGGCCCCGGCGAGCAGGGCATGCTCTACGTCGCGGGCGACTCGGTGTGCACCGGCTACTGGTGCCGTACGGAGGTCAACCGCGCGGTGTTCCAGGGCCGCTGGATGCGCACCGGAGACCAGTACGTCCGCGGCGAGGACGGGTCGTGGACCTGCCTGGGCCGGGCCGACGACGTCCTCAAGGTCGGGGGCATCTGGGTCTCCCCCGGCGAGGTCGAGACCCGCCTGCTGGAGCATCCGGGGCTCGCGGAGGCGGTCGTCGTCGGGATCCCGGACGACGACGGGCTGGACAAGCCGGTCGCGTTCGTCGTGCCCCGCGACCCGGCGGCGGCGCCGTCGGAGGCCGAGCTGGTCGCGTTCTGCCGTGAGGGGCTGGCCTCGTTCAAGCGGCCGCGCGCCGTGGTCACCGTCGACGAGCTGCCCAAGACCCCCACCGGGAAGATCCAGCGCTACCGGCTGCGCGCGCACGCCGCCGCGCTGCCGGGGACCACGGGGCACCCCGGCGACCCGGAGACGGTGGTCTGAGACCCGTCCGGAGTGTCTCGATGTAGGACGTTCGCTCGACCCGGGCCGCTCCGCCGGGGTTCACTCGGCGGACACACCGACGGCGAGGAGGCCGGCGTGGACACGTGGGACTGGATCCCGGAGACCCCCGCGACCTGGGACGACCGGAAGGGCCGGGTGCTCGACGGTCTCGACCCCGCGCTGTTCGGCCTCGGCCGGCCCGGCGACGGCGACCCGCTCGGCGACGAGTGGTGGCGCGTCGAGGACGCCGACGGCACGACCGTCGCCTACGGCCGGCTCGACGGCAGCTGGGGTGACGCCGAGATCCTGGTCCTCGTCGCCCCCGCGGCCCGGCACTCCGGCGTCGGCTCGTTCGTGCTGGAGCGGTTGGAGGCCGAGGCGGGCCGGCGGCGGCTGAACTACCTCTACAACGTCGTGCCGCACGGCCACCCCGACCCCGAGCCGGTGACCGCCTGGCTCGCCGCGCGCGGCTTCGCCCGCAACGACGTCGGCGAGCTGCGCAAGCAGGTCCCGGCCGCGCTGGTGCAGAACCAGGGCTGAGCCGGCCGGGCCACACCCCGATACTCCACACTCTTCCGTCGCCACGTCATCTGGTTGTAGTCTTTGATGGCCGCAACGACGCGTGGAGGAGCGGAGTCCATGAGCAGTGCAGACCCGTCCGTCGACCCGGACGACGGAGACGTCCCGCGGGTGGACTTCGACCGCGACCCGTCGGGCTACCGGCACTGGCAGCTCGCGCTCGACCCGGACGACCCCACGGTCGCGTACGTGAAGCTCGACGTCGACGAGGCGGGCGGCCTCGTCCCCGGCTACGAGCTGAAGATGAACTCCTACGACCTCGGCGTCGACATCGAGCTCCACGACATCACCCAGCGGCTGCGGTTCACCCATCCCCGGGTCAGGGCCGTCGTGCTGACCAGCGCCAAGGACCGCAACTTCTGCGCGGGCGCGAACATCCGGATGCTCGCCGGGTCCTCGCACCCGTGGAAGGTGAACTTCTGCAAGTTCACCAACGAGACCCGCAACGGCATCGAGGACGCGACCGCGTACTCCGGCCAGACCTGGATCGCCGCCGTCAACGGCACGGCCGCCGGCGGCGGCTACGAGATGGCGCTGGCCTGCGAGCGGATCCTGCTGATCGACGACAACTCCTCCACCGTCGCGCTGCCCGAGGTCCCGCTGCTCGGTGTGCTGCCCGGCACCGGCGGCCTCACCCGCGTCACCGACAAGCGCCGCGTCCGCAAGGACCGCGCCGACGTGTTCGCCACGAGGTCCGAGGGCTTCGGCGGGAAGCAGGCCGTCGAGTGGAAGCTCGTCGACGAGGTGATCCCCAAGCGCCGCTGGGACGAGACCGTGGCCGAGCGGGCCGTCGAGGCCGCGGCGGCGTCGACGCGGCTGCCCGCGGACGACGGGATCGAGCTGCCCCCGCTGGAGCGCACCGAGACCGCCGACGGCATCACCTACCCGCACGTGCGCGCGGAGTTCGACCGTGACCGGGGCCTGGTGGAGATCACCGTCGACGGGCCAGGGGGCGGTGTCCCGGAGAGCATCGAGCGCGTGCACGCCCTCGGCGCGGACTTCTGGCCGCTGGCCATGACCCGCCAGCTCGACGACCTGATCCTGCGGCTGCGCAGCAACGAACCCGAGCTGGGCACCTGGGTGATCCGCACCCGGGGCGACGTCGAGGACGCGCTGGCCTTCGAGCGCGTCATCGAGCAGCACTCGGGCGACGACTGGCTGGTCAACGAGATCCGGCACTACTTCAAGCGCACGCTCAAGCGCCTGGACGTCACCAGCCGCAGCCTGATCGCGCTGGTCGAGCCGGGCTCCTGCTTCGCCGGTGCGCTGCTGGAGCTGGCCCTGGCCTGCGACCGCCAGTACATGCTCGACGGCACGATCGAGGGCGACGAGCAGGGCGACGAGGCCCAGATCATGCTCACGGCGTCGAACTTCGGCACCTTCCCGATGCCCAACGGGCCGTCCCGGCTCGCGAGCCGCTTCCACGGCGACGACGACCACGTCGCCACGCTCCGCAAGGAGGTGGGGCGCCGCCTCACCGCGGGCGAGGCGCTGGAGCTGGGTCTGGTCACCGACGCCCCGGACGACATCGACTGGGACGACGAGGTCCGCATCATGCTCGAGGAGCGGGCCTCGCTCTCGCCGGACGCGCTGACCGGGATGGAGGCCAACCACCGGTTCGTCGGGCCGGAGACGATGGAGAGCCGCATCTTCGGCCGGCTCACCGCCTGGCAGAACTGGATCTTCGTGCGCCCGAACGCCTCCGGGCCGGAGGGCGCACTGCGCAAGTACGGGACGGGCCGCAGGGCCGACTTCGACCGCAAGCGGGTGTGAGCCATGAGCATCGACTACTCGGAGAAGATCCCCAACAACGTCGACCTCGCCGGGGACCGCAAGCTGCAGCGTGCCCTGGAGTCCTGGCAGCCCAACTTCCTCACCTGGTGGAAGACGATGGGCCCGGCCGTCCCGACCCAGGACGTCTACCTGCGCACCGCCGTCGACGTCGGCAAGGAGGGCTGGGCGCAGTTCGGCCACGTCGCGATGGAGGAGTACCGCTGGGGCGTGTTCCTGGCCGAGCGCTCCGACGACCGCCGGATCGCCTTCGGCGAGAACCGCGGCGAGCCGGTCTGGCAGCAGGTCCCCGGCGAGTACCGCGCCGACCTGCAGCGCCTGATCGTCATCCAGGGCGACACCGAGCCCGCCTCGGTGGAGCAGCAGCGCCGCCTCGGCGAGACCGCCCCCAGCCTCTACGACCTGCGCAACCTCTTCCAGGTCAACGTCGAGGAGGGCCGCCACCTCTGGGCGATGGTGTACCTGCTGCACGCCTACTTCGGCCGCAACGGCCGCGAGGAGGCCGAGGCGCTGCTGCAGCGCAACTCCGGCGACCTGGACAGCCCCCGCATCCTCGGCGCGTTCAACGAGGAGACCCCGGACTGGCTGTCGTTCTTCATGTTCACCTACTTCACCGACCGGGACGGCAAGTACCAGCTCGGCACGCTGAAGGAGTCCGCCTTCGACCCGCTCTCGCGCACCTGCGAGTTCATGTTGAAGGAGGAGGCCCACCACATGTTCGTGGGCACCACCGGCATCGACCGGGTGATCCAGCGGACCTGCGAGCTGATGCGCTCCCACGACACCGCCGACATCGCCCCGCACGGCGGCATCCCGCTGGACGTGATCCAGAAGTACATCAACTTCCACTACTCGGTCAGCCTCGACCTGTTCGGCTCCGAGCAGTCGACGAACGCGGCGAACTACTTCACCGCCGGACTCAAGGGCCGCTGGCAGGAGGAGCGGCGTCGCGACGACCACGTGCTGACCGAGGACGGCTACGGCATGGAGCAGGTCCGCGACGGCGGCGTCGTCACCGACGAGGTCCCGGCCCTGCTGGCGCTGAACCTGGACCTGCGCAACGAGTACGTGAAGGACTGCCAGTCCGGGCTGAAGCGCTGGAACCGCATCCTGGAGAAGAACGGGTTCGACGACCGCGTGTACCTTCCGCACGTCGGGTTCAACCGGCAGGTCGGGCTGTTCTCCTCCCACGAGCTCACCCCGAAGGGCAACCTGATCTCCGCCGACGTGTGGGCGTCCCGCCAGGACGACTGGCTGCCGTCGGAGGCGGACCGGACGTTCGTGCAGAACCTGATGCGCCCGGTCTACGAGCCCGGGAAGATCGCGGGCTGGATCGCGCCGCCGTCGAACGGGATCAACGGCAAGCCCTTCGAGTACGAGTACGTCCACCTCGCCTGATCGTCCACAGCGGACCGTTCACCGAGAGTGGTCACCGTTCGCCGAACGGGTGACCGTTCGCCGCCCGTCGCGCTCGCGCGCCCCCGGATCGGGCCCGTTGACTGAGCCCGTGATCACAGGACGGGGTGCGGCGGGCACACAACGCGACGGCGACACCGCCGACCGGGTCGACGACCGGGTCGGCGGCGCAGGTGTGGCCGCCCGGTTCGGCCGCGACGCCGCCGACGACGCGTCGCCCCCGGTGTTCGGCACCGCCCCGTGGGGCTACCGGCGGGCCGAGGTCGACGCCTGGGCGAGCTGGGTCGCCCGCCTCGTGGAACAGGGCCGCCGGGAGACCGTCCGGGCGGACAGCGCGGAGGCCACCCTGCAGGCGACCCTGCAACGCCTCGACGAGCTGGAACGACGGCACGACCCGGCCCCTGCGTCCCCGATCCCTCCGTCCCCGGAGGCCGCGTCCCCGGAGGCCGCGTTCCCCGAGGTCGCGGGTACGGGTTCACCGGACACGGGATCGAACGCTCCGGGCACCTCGGGCAATGGCGCCCCGGCCGCGCTGCCCCGGCGTCGTCCCGGTGCGGCGGGCGCCCCCGCGGCGCCCGGCGGCGAGGAGGGGCAGCGCCTGCGGGTGGTCGAGACGACCCTCGGCGAGGTCATGGCCCTGCTGCAGCGCCTGGCGCCCTGACCCGTCCGCCCCGCCCGACCGGACGCAGACCGCGCGCCCTGCGGGCCTCCCGACCCGGGCTCCCGACGCGTCGTCAGCCGAAGTTCTCGACGTGCACGCGCCGCTCCGGCACCCCGGCGTCGAGCACGGTGCGCCGGACCATCGCGGTCCACCGGCCGGGCCCGCACACGTACACCTCGCGCACCGCGATGTCCGGGATCCGGGTCCGCAGCGCGGCGAGGTCGTCGGCCCGGCCCGCGTCGGCGCCCCACCACGACCCCGCCCCCCGGCGACGCCCGGGCGAGGCCACCACGTGCAGGTTCCGCTCCCGGGCGAGGCGGGTGAACTCCCGTGCGAACAGCGGCTCGCGGGTGAAGCGGTGCACCACCACGACGTCGGCGGACTCGTTGAGGAACTTCTCCGCCAGCGCCCGCAACGGCGTCATCCCGACGCCCGCGCCGATCAGCGCGACCCGCGGGCTGGTCCGGGTGCGCGGGGTGAGCCTGCCGTAGGGGCCCTCGATGTAGACCCGGGTGCCCTGCCGCAGGTTCGGGACGGCGGCGCTGCCGTCGCCGAGCTGCTTGACGGTGATCCGCAGCGAGCGGGCCGTCGGCGGTGCCGACAGCGAGTACGGGTTGCCCGCGGGCCAGCCACGCCCGGACCGGAACCGCCAGACGAAGAACTGCCCGGCCGAGGCGCCGAGCTCGCGCAGCCGGTCGCCGGTCATGTGCACCGACACGCTGCCGTCGCCCTCGGGCAGCACCGCGGCGACGGTGATCCGGTGGCGGCGCGACCGGAGCACCGGGACCGCAACCCGCCAGACCACGACGGCGAACACCGCGGCGGACCACAGCCCCCACCAGAACACCGTCCGCGACGGCGAGGTGGTGAACTCCCGCCCCGCCCACAGCTGGTGCGGCAGCGCGAGGAACACCCCGGCGTAGCCCCACAGGTGCAGCAGGTGCCACCACTCGTAGCGCAGCCGGGTGCGGATCCACCGCGCGCTGGTCACGACGACGAGCACCACCAGGACGGTGCCGAGCGAGGCCGCGACCATCCCGGGCCGGGTCCACGTCAGCTGCCAGAACCCGGCGGGGACGCGGCCCGCGCCGGCGGGGCCGTGCGCCCAGCTCGCGCAGCCGACGTGCGCCAGCATCCCGGCGAACGAGGCGATCCCGGTACCGCGGTGCAGTGCGATGAGATGCCGCTGGCCGAACGCGTGCTCCAGCAGCGGGATCCGGGCGGCGAGCAGCACCTGCCCGAGCAGCAGCAGCGACGCCAGCAGCCCGCAGAGCCGTCCGGTCTCGGCGACCGCGCGGGTGCCGCCCTCCAGCAGCCCGGCGGGGCCGCCGCCGTCGACCCACCAGGCGAGGACGAGCAGCACCGCCAGGGCGGCGAGCACCCCCGTCGCGCGGCGGACCCGGCGGTCGGCGCGGGCGACGTCGCGCGCGGGGACCGGTGGGTCCGGCTTGAAGCGGCCACCGGGCAGGCGCACGGTGGGGGCGAAGAGGGACGACACAGTGCCGTCATCCTCCCCGACCGCCGGGCGTCGCCGTCGCCGGACCCGGTCCGGCGCACCGGGCCGACCGCCGGCCGCCACGACCGGGTGGCCGCCCGGGCCGTCCGGGGCCGGTCCGTGGGGCGGGGAGAAGGATCGTCGTCGATGTCCGACTCGTTCCTCACCCTGCTCGTGACCGTCCTCGCGGTCGTGCTGCCCGTCGTGCTCGCGGTCGTCGTCACCGTGTTCACCGTGCGGCGGATCCGGCGCGACCCCCGACGGCTGGGCAACGCCTACTGGCTGCTCGCCGCGGCGGTGAGCCTCGGGTGGGTGCTCGCGCTCGCCGGGTCGGGCGGCAACCCCGTGTTCGGTGCGCTCGTGCTCGCCGTGGTGCTGTCGCCGCTGATCACGGTCGTGTTCGCGGTGTTCTGCGTCCTCAACGGCGCGGTCATGCTGCGTCGGGAGCGTTTCTCACTCGGCAACTCGCTGTCGCTGCTCACCGGCCTGGCGATCATCGGGCTGCTCGTCGCGGTCTGGCCGGTGCTGGCGCTGCACTCGCTCGTGCTGCGCGCGCTGTGGCTGGCCTGCCTGCTCGCGGCGGCGTTCCTGGCGTTCCAGTTCGCCGCCTTCCTCGGCTACGCGCGGCTCTACCGGTGGCTGGTGCGCGACCGGCCCGCGGACTGGGTGGTCGTGCTCGGCTCCGGGCTGCACGGCAGCGAGGTGCCGCCGCTGCTGGCGTCGCGGATCGCGACCGGGATGGACGAGCTGACCCGGCGTGGGGCCGGACGACTGGTGCTGTCCGGCGGGAAGGGCGACGACGAGCGGCTCGCCGAGGGCGAGGCGATGGCGCGCTGGGCCGCGGCGCACGGCGCCGACCCGGCGGTGCTGACCGCGGAGACCGACTCGCGGACCACCGAGGAGAACCTGCGGTTCAGCTCGGCGCTGGTCGGCGATGGCCCCGGGGTCATCGTGACCAGCAACTACCACGCGTTCCGGGCCGCGCTGCTGGCCCGGCGGCTCGGCGTCGACGCCCAGGCCGTGGGGGCGCCGACCGCCGGCTACTACTGGCCCAGCGCGGTGCTGCGCGAGTTCGTCGCGGTGCTGCGGGAGTACCGGGTGGCGAACGCGGTGCTGCTGGCCCTCGTCGCCGTCCCGGTGCCGCTGGTGCTCGTGCTCGTCGGCAGCTGAGCCGGCTGAGCCCGGCTCACCCGCCCGCGGCCGCCGGGGACGGCGGCGGCAGCGGCGGGCACTGCCGGTCCGACCGGTCCCCGCCGGTGCGCTTCGGCAGCGCGCCGGTGAGCAGGTAGTCGGCGACCGTGTCGTCGGTGCACGCGATCCCCGACAGCGACGACGAGTGGGTGTGCCCGCCGACGCCCTCGACCAGCGACGAGCCGGGGAAGGTCCGCCGGGCCTGGAGTGCGCCCTCGTAGGGGGTGGCGCCGTCGTAGGTCTCGGAGATCAGCAGCGGGCCGGTCCGCAGCGTCCCGGCGACCTTCGGTGCGGGCCCGGGCTTCACCGGCCAGTCCCGGCACGGCGCGTTGTACCAGGCGTTGCCCCAGGTCTCGAACGGCGCCTTCCGGTCGGTCGCCGTGTTGTCGCGCTTCCAGGTGGCCCAGTCGTGCGGGAACGGGGCGTCGGTGCACTGGGTGGCGAGGTAGACGGCGTAGTTGTTGTCGTCGGTGGGCGAGCCCGCCTGGTCGTAGGCGGCCTTGAGCGCGGCCGCGTCCTTCTTCGTGCCGGCGACGAACGCGTCGGCGACGGAGGTGTACTCCCCCACGTTGTAGCCGGCGCGCAGGAAGATGTCGGTCCACTCCGAGGACCCGATCCGCCCGCCCAGCGGGGCCTTCCGGAACTCCGCGGCGAGGTCGTAGAAGCGCTTCTCGACGGCGTCGCCGGTGGTGCCGAGGTGATAGGTGGCGTCGTTCTTGGCGACCCAGTCGAAGAAGGTCTCGATGTTGCGCTGGAACGCGACGTCCTGGTTCAGGTTGGCCCGGTACCACCAGTCACGGGGGTCGACGACGCCGTCGAGAACCATCCGGCGGACCTTGTCCGGGAACATCGTGGCGTAGACCTGGCCGAGCATCGTGCCGTAGGAGAAGCCGTAGTAGTTGATCTGCGGTGCGCCCAGGGCCCGGCGGATCAGGTCCATGTCGCGGACGGTGTCCTCGGTGCGCAGGTGCGCGAGCAGGTCGCCGCCGGCCTTGCCGCACGCCCGGGCGTAGGCCTCGGCCTTCGGCAGCCACGCCTTCTCGGCGCCGTTCTCCGGCCGGTAGTCGGGGCGGGCGTAGCCGCCGTAGTCGGCGTCGCAGGTCAGGGCGGGACGGCTCATGCCCACCCCGCGCGGGTCGAAGCCGATCCAGTCGTAGGCGGCGCCGGCGTTCTTCGGGACGGCGCCGCCGAGCCGGGACAGGCCCAGCCCGGGGCCGCCCGGGCCACCGGGGTTCACCAGCACGACGCCCTGGTACTGCGCCTGCGGCACGGTGTGCCGGATCCGCGACACCGCGATCTCGATCTTCTTGCCGGCGGGCTGCGCGTGGTCCAGCGGGACCTTCAGGAAGCCGCACTCGGCCTTGGCCTGCTGCAGCGACGGGCTCGTGCACGGACCCCACGTGATGCCCTGCCCCGGCGGCGGCGGCGGCGCGGGCGCGGCCAGGGCCGGCCCGGCCGTCCCGAGCGTCACCCCGACGGCGACGAGCAGCGTGATGATCGTCCTGCGCACCGGCTCCACCTCTCCGGGCGCACGCGCCCGCCCCCCGACCGAGAGGCAGACGTTGCCATTGGCAACGCTGTGTCCACAATCGCCACGCCCGACGGTGCCCCGAACGGACCAGCGCGGGTCGGGACGGGCTCAGCGGCGTCCCCCGCAGCCACCGACGAGAGCGCACGCCGCACACAGCGCGGACGGCACCAGACCCTCGACGACGTCCGCGGCGGCCGCGGCCCCGCCGGCCGCGCGGGCGGTCGCCTTCTCCTCGGCGCAGCGGCGCGCGACCTCCTCCGACGAGGACACCCGCAGCACCGCCTCGCGCAGCGTCTCCGGGGTGACCGCGTCGGCGGGCAGGTGCTCGCCCACGCCGAGCGCGGCGATCCGGTCGGCGTTGCCGAACTGGTCCACCGCCTGCGGGACCGCGACCATCGGGACGCCGTGCCACAACCCCTCGGTGCAGCCGCCCATCCCGGCGTGGGTGACGAACGCCGACGCGTGCGCCAGCACCGCCAGCTGCGGCACCCACTCCCGGACGGTGACGTCGTCGGGGACCGCGCCGAGGTCGGCCGGGGCGACGTGCGGGCCGGTGGCGAGCACGGTCTGCCAGCCGGTGCCGGTCATCGCCTCGACGGCGGCCCGCCAGAACTGCGGCCGGTCGGTGTAGGCCGAGCCGAGCGACACCAGCAGCAGCGGGGCCTTCGGCTTGGGCCACAGCCCCTGGTGCGAGCGGTCGCCGATGACCGGGCCGACGAAGGTGTAGCGGTCGCGGTCGACCCGGTCGAGCTCGGGCTGCATCGCCTCGGGGATCAGCGCCACCGAGCGGTCGGGGCGGCCGAGGAACTCCCGGCTCCCGACGCCGGCACCGACCTCGTCCAGCCAGGCGTCCAGCTCGCCGCGCCAGGCGAGCCCCTCGGGGGTCTCCAGGAACGCGAAGGCCTCGGCCAGGTCGGTCTCGAAGCCGTCCCAGGCCACCATGTGCGGGGACAGCTCCACCCGCGGGATGCCCCGGACCCGGGAGAACGCGTGCCCGGCCCAGCCGCTGCCGTCATAGCAGACGACGTCGGGGTGCTCGTACTGCAGCGCGTCGGCGATCTGGTCGTAGGCGGAGCGGGCCTCGGCGGAGAACAGCCGCATGGCCTCGATCCCGCCGTCGGGCCACTGCTCGCCCTTCGCCGGGTCGGGCAGGTCGGTGCGGATCCGCAGCGGCGTCGCCCCGGTCGCGGCGACGGCCTCGGCGAACCGCTCCGGGACCGGGTAGGTGACGCGGTGGCCGCGGGCGACCAGCTCGGCCATCACCGGCAGGTTCGGGTGGACGTGGCCGTGCGCGGCGGTGGTCGACATGAGGACGTGCACGACCCGAGTGTGCCTTGACCGGCCGGTCGCGCGCCGACGAGGATCACCGGAATGGCCCGGCTGCGCTGCGACGTCGTCGCCGACTCCCTCGGACTGGCCACCTCGGTCACGGTGCTGCTGCCCCAGCCGTCGCGGACCCGGATCGGCGCCGGGGTGCGCGACCTCGACGCCCCGCCACCGGTGCTCTACCTGCTGCACGGCCTGTCCGACGACGACACCGCCTGGACCCGCTACACCGCCGTCGAGCGGTACGCCGACGAGCTGGGGCTCGCCGTCGTCATGCCGCAGGTGCACCGCAGCTTCTACACCGACCAGGCCTACGGCGGCCGCTACCGCACCTGGGTGACCGAGGAGCTCCCGGCGCTGGTGGCGCGGTTCTTCCGGGTGTCGGCCGACCCGGCGGAGACGTTCGTGGCGGGACTGTCGATGGGCGGCTACGGCGCGCTGTCCTGGGCGCTGGCCGAGCCCGGCCGGTTCGCCGCCGCGGCGTCGCTGTCCGGGGCGCTCGACCTCGCCGCGCTGGCCGCGGGCCCGCCCCGCGAGGAGGACCCCCGGATCTGGGAGCGGATCCTCGACGGCGCCCCGGTGGCCGGCACCGAGGCGGACCTGTCCACCCTGCTCGCCCGGCTCGACCCGGCCGCGGCGCCCGCGCTGTACGTGTGCGCCGGCACCGAGGACCCGCTGCACCCGCAGTCGGTGCGCTTCGCCGAGCTGGCCCGGGCCGCCGGGGTGTCCGTGAGCACCGCGTTCGGCCCCGGCGAGCACGAGTGGGGCTACTGGGACGCCCGGATCCGCGACGTCCTGGACTGGCTGCCGCTGCCCCGCTGACCCGTCCCGGACCGGGCGCTGCGCTCCCGTGGTCGGCGGCACGGTTCCGCGACGCTCGACGACCGGCACCCGCGTCGAGGAGCACGTTCGCGCCCTCCGCGGGGCGGGAACGTGCTCCTCGGTGTCAGCTGGGTGCGCGCACCAGGCGCACGGGCTCGCCCGTCGCGGGGTGCAGGAGCAGGGCGTCGCCCTCGGTCTCGACGTGGACGGCGTCGGAGACCCAGCGCGCGACGGGCACGTTCTCGCAGCCGATCATCGTGCTGAGGCCCGCCGTCGCCCGCAGGGCACCGCCGTCGCCGAGGGTCCACTCACCGCTCTGGCCGTTGCAGCCGTCCGAGCCGGTCCAGGTGCCGTCCGGGGCGAACTCGGCGAACGCCCGGCCCTGCGCGGTGCCGTCGGCGGGCAGCCAGCGGACACCGGTGAGGTCGGCGGCCGTGGCCGCGTGCGGGCCGGTGGTGCCCGCACCGGCGGCCGTGGTGCCGCCGGTGCCGCATCCGGCCAGCAGGAGCGCGGTGAGGGCGGTGAGGGCAACCGTCCGGATCGTCACGCCCCAGGTGTACCGGATCGGAACTCCCGGCCGCTCCCGTGGCGCGGCACCACGCGCCGTCGTCGACCGCCGGGCCCCGGGCGGCGGCACGGGACCGGATCAGCTCCCGGGCTCGTCGTCACGGTGCGCGGCACCGATCTCGAAGGCGGGCAGGCAGACGGCCACGTACTCCGCGCCGTCCGGGCCGGGTGAGCTGTAGCGCACCCACTCCCCCGGCGCGGTGTGCACGGCCTGCCCGGCGGCGACGTCGAGCTCCCCGCCGTCGAACTCGACCCGCAGTGCGCCGCGCAGGACCAGGGTGTACTCGTCGAACTCCGGGGTCTGGCCGGGCTCGGCCCAGCCCGACGGGCTGCGCATGTGGGCGACCGAGACCCGGCCGTCGCCGGAGTTCACCCGCCCGACGTACTCGTCGATGGTCTTCGGCGGGGTCCCGGCGGCGGTGACCCGGCTGGCGTTCTCGATCAGCTTCGGCACGGCACCATCCTGCCGCGTCAGCGCTCGGCGGGCGGCCGGGGTGCGGGCAGCGCCGGTGCGGGGCGTCCGTCCACCGGTTCGGCGGGGAACGGTCCGCCGTGCGCGGACAGGTCGATGCACACCGTCCGGGCGTGCGGCAGGACAAGCACCGTCTGGTCGGCACCGGGCCGCATCGGGTGCCGGTAGTGCGCGGCGACCCAGCTTCGGTTGCGCCAGTGCCCCTCGACCCGGACCACGCCGACCACCTCCCGTGGTGTCCCCGCGGGACGACCACGACGGTACCCCGCGCGGCCCGTCCACCGGGAATACCCTGGGGGGGTATATGCGCTGCAGCGGGCGTCCACGACGCCAGGAGGTAGACGATGCACGACGAGCCACGGGCGGCCTCCGCCCCGCGGGAGCACGGGACGCACCCCGGCGGCGGCCACGCCGGACACGGCGGCCACACCGGACACGGGCACGCGGGGCACGCGGCGGTGTTCCGGGACCGGTTCGTCGTCGCGCTGGTGCTCGCCGTCCCCGTCGTCGGGTTCAGCGCGATGACCGGGATGCTGCTCGGGTACTCGCCCCCGGCGTGGTCGGCGTGGATCCCCCCGGTGCTCGGCACCGTGATCCTCTTCTGGCCGGGCCGGCCGTTCCTGTCCGGCGCCGTCGCCGAGATCCGGGCGCGCCGGCCCGGGATGATGCTGCTCATCGGCATGGCCGTGGGCGTCGCGTGGGTGGCGAGCATGCTGAGCTCGCTCGGCGTCGGCGGGCTGGACTTCTGGTGGGAGCTGGCGCTGCTGGTCGTGATCATGCTGCTCGGGCACTGGCTCGAGATGCGTGCGCTCGGGCAGGCGTCCGGGGCCCTCGACGCGCTGGCCGCGCTGCTGCCCGACACCGCCGAGCGGGTCGGCGCCGACGGCACGGTCGGCACGGTCGCACCGGCCGACCTGACCGTCGGCGACGTCGTGCTGGTCCGGTCGGGCGCCCGGGTGCCCGCCGACGGCACGGTCGTCGACGGTGCCGCCGAGGTGGACGAGTCGATGATCACCGGCGAGTCCCGGCCGGTCCCGCGCGGCACCGGCGACCGGGTGGTGGCGGGCACCGTCGCCACCGACTCGGCGCTGCGGGTCCGGGTCGACGCCGTCGGCGAGGACACGGCGCTGTCGGGCATCCGCCGCCTGGTGGAGAACGCGCAGGGCTCACGCTCCCGGGCCCAGGCACTCGCCGACCGCGCGGCGGCGCTGCTGTTCTGGTTCGCCGCGGGTGCCGGGGTGGCGACCTTCGCCGCATGGACGCTGCTCGGCGACACCGCGCAGGCGGTCACCCGCACCGTCACCGTGCTCGTGATCGCCTGCCCGCACGCGCTCGGGCTGGCGATCCCGCTGGTCATCGCGATCTCCACGGCCCGCGCGGCACGCTCCGGGGTGCTGGTCACGGACCGGCTCGCGCTGGAGCGCACCCGCACCGTCGACACCGTGCTGTTCGACAAGACCGGCACGCTCACCACCGGCAGCCCGCGGGTCGTCGGGACCGCGGGCGCTGCGGACACCCTGGCCCTGGCCGCCGCCGTCGAGGCCGACAGCGAGCACCCGCTGGCCCGCGCCGTCGTCGCCGCGGCGGACGGGCGGGCCGTCCCGGCCGCACACGGGTTCCGCTCGCACACCGGACGCGGGGTGTCCGCCACCGTCGACGGGCGGCCGGTCGCCGTCGGGGGTCCGGCGCTGCTGCGCGGGCGTGGTCTCGACGTGCCCGCCGAGCTGACCGGCGACGTGCACCGGTGGAGCGACGACGGCGCCACCGTGCTGTACGTGGTGGCCGGTGCGGACCCCGGCGAGGTGGTGGGCGCGCTCGCCCTCGCCGACGCGGTCCGCCCGGAGTCCCGGGCCGCGGTGGACGCCCTGCACGCCCGCGGCGTACGGGTCGTGATGCTCACCGGTGACGCGCGCCCGGTGGCCGAGGCGGTCGCCCGCGACCTGGGCGTCGACGAGGTCGTCGCCGAGGTGCTGCCCGAGGGCAAGGACGAGGCGGTGGCCCGGCTCCAGGACCGCGGCGCGGTCGTCGCGATGGTCGGCGACGGCGTGAACGACGCCCCGGCGCTGGCCCGGGCCGACGTCGGGATCGCGATCGGGGCCGGCACCGACGTCGCGGTCGCCTCGGCCGGGGTGGTCCTGGCCTCGTCCGACCCGCGCGGGGTGCTGTCGGTGATCGCGCTGTCCCGCGCCGGGTACCGGAAGATGCTGCAGAACCTGTGGTGGGCGGCCGGCTACAACCTGGTCTCGGTGCCGCTCGCGGCCGGGGTGCTCGCCCCGGTCGGGTTCGTGCTCCCGCCCTCGGTCGGCGCGCTGCTGATGAGCCTGTCCACGGTCGTCGTCGCACTCAACGCGCAGCTGCTGCGCCGGGTGGAGCTGCGCCCGGACCGGTTGGTCAGCTGACCCGGGGTGGCGCCGTCGTCGCCCGGACCACCAGCCGGGTCGGGACCTCGACGTCGCCGGGGACGTCGCCGCCCAGCGCGGCGAGCAGTGCCCTGGCGGCGAGCTCGCCCTGGCGGCGGACCGGCTGGGCGACCGTGGTGAGCTCGGCGACGGCGGCCGAGTCGTGGTCGTCGAACCCGACCACCGACACCTGGCCCGGCACCGCCACTCCGGCACGGCGCAGGGTGCGCAGCACACCGACGGCGAGCTCGTCGGACATCGCGAACACCGCGGTCGGCATCGCCGGGAGGGAGAGCAGCTCCGCGGCCGCGGCGTCGCCGTCGGTCACCCCGGCCCCGGGGGCGACGACCGGGCCGCGGGGTCGCCCGG
>NZ_JAMXSG010000059.1:0-24261 GCF_024124365.1 Pseudonocardia sp. McavD-2-B | reverse complement strand
CGCCTGGCTGTTCGTCATCTGGCACTGCTGGCAGGACAACCTCGCCTACGACCCCACCCGACACCGCGCCCTCCAACGCCTCCTCGAAGATCAACAAGCGGCGGGTTGACACAGGGCATCTCATGCCGTGGGGGACCCCGGTGACCCTGCTGGGCGAGAGCCCGGCCGACGTGGCCGAGGCCCAGCGCGAGCTGGTCCGGATCGGGGTCGACCGGCCCGCGGCCGTGGCCACCGGCAAGCCCGAGGACTGGACCGGGCCGACCCCGCTGCGCAGCTTCCGTCAGGCCACCTTCGCCGACCTCGCGGCCGAGTACGACCGTGGCGCGCGCCCGTCGGTGCTGGACGTCCGCCGGAACCCCGAGCGGGCGGGCGGATTCGTCGAGGGCTCGGTCGGGATCCCGATCCACGAGGTCCTCGACCGGATCGACGAGGTCCCGGCCGGACCGGTCTGGGTGCACTGCGCCGGTGGCTACCGGGCCGCCGTCGTGGCCGGGCTGCTCGACGCCCGCGGGATCGAGGTCGTCGCGATCGACGATGCCTTCGGCAACGCCGAGCCCGCCGGCCTGCCGATCGTCGCCCCGGCGGGGACGACGGTGACGACGTGACCACCGTCGCCCTGACCCTGACGCTCTCGGTCGTGGTCGGCCTGTCGCTGGGTCTCCTCGGCGGCGGCGGCTCGATCCTCATGGTGCCGCTGCTGGTCTACGTGGCCGGGCTCGACGCCCGCGAGGCCATCGCGGCGTCATTGGTCGTCGTCGGGGTGACCGCCGCGGTCGGCGCGGCCGGGCACGCCCGGACAGGACGCGTGCGCTGGCGGACGGGCCTGATCTTCGGGGTCGCGGGCATGGCCGGCGCGTTCGCCGGCGGGCTCGTCGGCGCCCGGCTGCCCGCACAGGTCCTGCTGCTCGCGTTCGCCCTCATGATGACGCTGACCGCCGTGGCGATGCTCCGGGGCCGCCGGGAGATCGATCCGGCGGAGCAACACCGCGAGCTCCCGGTCGCCCGGGTCCTGCTCGACGGTGCCGTCGTCGGACTCGTGACGGGTCTCGTGGGAGCCGGCGGCGGGTTCCTGGTCGTCCCGGCTCTCGCACTGCTGGGCGGACTCCCGATCGGGATCGCGGTCGGAACGTCGCTGCTGGTCATCGCGCTCAAGTCCCTCGCGGGCCTGGCCGGCTACCTGACCACCGTCTCGCTCGACTGGACCCTCGTCGGCGCGATCACCGTCGCGGCGGTGCTCGGCAGCCTCGTCGGCGCCCGGCTGGTCGACCGCATCCCGGCCGACGTCCTGCGGCGTGGGTTCGGCTGGTTCGTACTCGCGATGGGAGCGTTCGTACTGGTCCAGCAGGCGCCCGACGCGATCCGGGTGCCGGGTCTGCTCGCCCTGGCCGCCGTCGCGGTGTCGATGGCGGGCTGCGCCGCGTGGGTCGCGAGCTGTCCGCTGCGGCGGGTCGGGCGTCCCGGCCCGGCCTGAGACCTGCCGCCGCCGGACGGCACCAATGACCGGTCATTCGTCGGGAGGATGCCCGGAACCGCTACCCTTCGCAGATGTCCGTGCCCACCGGTGGACACCGCGTCTTCGCCGCGCTGTACGACCGCGTCCTCGACCCCGTCGAACGCCGGGTTCTCGGCCCGCGCCGGGCGGCGCTGGTCGGCGGCCTGACCGGCCGCGTCCTCGACGTCGGCGCGGGTACCGGCGCCAATCTGCCGTACTACCGTGACGCCGACGAGGTCATCGCCCTCGAGCCCGATCCGGCCATGCGCCGCCGACTGCACGACCGGGCCGGGTCCTGCGCCGTCCCGCTCACGGTGAGCGGGGCGGGCGCCGATGCACTGCCGGCCACCGACGGCTCGGTCGACGCCGTGGTCTTCACCCTCGTGCTCTGCACGGTCCCCGACCCGGCGCGGGCGCTCGGCGAGGCGCACCGGGTACTGCGCCCGGGCGGGCGGCTGGTCGCGATCGAGCACGTCGTCGGGCACGGCCGTCCCGCGACCTGGCGACGGCGACTGGCCCCGCTCTGGGAACGCATGGCGGCGGGGTGCCGGCTCGACCGTGACACCGAGGCCGCGGTCACCGCCGCCGGGTTCGTGCCCGGCGCCGTCGAGCGGTTCCCGGCCACGCCGTCGTGGGGGCCGATCGGGGCGATGGTCCAGCTGACCGCGACCCGGGCCTGACGGGTCAGGACGGGCGGCGGACCTGGACCCGGTCACCGACCTCGAGCGCGTCGAAGAACGCGACCGCGTCCGGCCTCCCGAGGTGCACGCATCCGGCGGACGGCCGTTCGAGCGGCCCCTCGTGGAAGGCGATGCCGCCCGGGGCGAAGAACACCGAGAACGGCATGTCCGCGTCGAACTCGCGGCGGGGGTGGTTCTGCGCCGTCCAGTCGACCGCGAACGTCCCCACGGGTGTGGGACTGCGCGGGTCGCCGCCGAGGAACGGGACCGTCCGGGTCACCTCGGTGTCGTCGAGCCGCCACGCCGTGTGCGAGGCCAGGTCGACGCAGGCATCGGCCGACGCGGTGCACGGGGTGCCGGGGACAGCGGCACCGGACGGCGTCGCCGTGCTCGCCGGGGCGCCGGCGCCTCGGACGCGTCGCCGGCGGCGGACGCGAGACCGGCGTCTCCGACGAGGACGGCGCCGCCGGTGACGACGACGGTCAGGGCGCGACGCAGCACGGTGTTCACGGGATCTCCTCCGGGGATCGGGGTGTCGCCACGGGCACCGGGCAGGCCAGCGCCCCGCGCAGCCGGGCCCGCAGCGCCGCGGCCATACCGGCCACCGCCAGCACCGCCAGGAACGGCTGGGCCGGTTCGAACCACGTCATGGCCCCGGCGTAGCCGAGCACCAGCAGGACGAGCTTGTTGCAGACCGGGCAGCCGACGGCGAAGAAGCCGAGCAGCGCGCCTGCCGAGGCGCGGCGGCCGCCGGGCCCGTCGGGGCTCCGGACGTAGGTGGCCGCGACCAGCCCGGACAGGATCGCGACCAGCGCGAGGACCGGGTAGGCCCAGGCCGGGGCCGGGACCTCACGCCAGAACCACGGATTCGGCAGCACGGCCGTCGGGACCGCCATGACCACGGCCGTCGCGACCGCGGACACCGTGGCGACGGTCCAGTGCCGGACGGTCCAGGCGCGCAGTGCGTCGAGCGCGTTCACCGGACCTCCTCGTGGTCCCGCTCCGCGGCGGAGCCGGCGCCGCGACGGGAGCGCAGCAGCCTGACCACCGCGACGACCAGCGCGAGCAGGACGATCGTGAGCAGGACGACGGCGTCCGGCACCCCGCCGACCAGGTCGCGGATCGCGAGCTGGGCGTCGGCCTGCTGGTCGACGGTGGTGGGCGCGATGATCCCGGCGGTCCCGTCGGTCAGCAGGAACAGCATCCCGATGCCGATGAAGAGCAGCCCCGAGACCAGGCTCGTCGTGTGGGTGCGCAGCGGGCCGAGGGTGATCTCACGGCCGCGCAGCCACGGCCTGCGCCCCAGCCCGACGCGGTCCCAGAGCAGGGCCAGCACGAACAGCGGGGCGGCCATCCCCACCGCGTAGGCGGCGAGCAGCGCCGCGCCGTAGCCCGGCTCGGCCCCGATCGCGGCGACCGTCAGGACGCTGCCGAGCAGTGGCCCGGCGCAGAACCCGGCCAGTCCGTAGACCGTGCCCAGCGCGAAGGTCGACAACGGGCCCGAGATCCGGATCCGCCCAGCGGCCCGGGCCGCGGAGGAGCTGGCGAACCCGATGCCGAGGACGGCGAGAACCCCGAACACGATCAGGAGCAGCCCACCGAGGGTCGTGACGAGGCCGCGGTAGCGGGTCAGCAGGTCCCCGACCAGGGCCACCCCGGCGCCGAGCGGCACGAGCACCACGAGCAGGCCTGCCAGGAAGGTCAGCGTGCGGCCGATCAGGGTACCGACGCGGTCGAAGGCATAGGCGAAGAACGACGGCAGCAGCAGCGCCGCGCACGGGCTGACCAGGGAGAGCAGCCCGCCCAGGAAGGCCGCCGGCAGGCCGATACCGCTCACCGCGCGGCCGCCAGCGCCTGGTCGATCTGCGCCCGGAACTCGGCGACGGGCTGGGCCCCCATGACCGGGTGCCCGTTCACGACGAAGGCCGGGGTGCTGGGCACCCCGAGCGCCGACCCCTCGTCGAGGTCGCGCTGCACCGCCTGCGCCGCCTCGGGCCCGTGCATGTCGGTCCGGAACTTCGCGATGTCGGGGACACCGACCTTCTCGGCGTAGGCGACGAGCGTGTCCTCGGGCAGGTCCGGGTGGGCACGCTCCGGGCTGTCGGCGAAGACCGCCCTGTTGAACTCCCAGAACCGGCCCTGCATCGCCGCGGCCCGACCGGCCTGGGCGGCCAGCGTGGACTCCGGCCCGAAGATCGGGAAGTCGCGCCACTCGATGCGCAGACTGCCGTCCTGCACGTACTCGTCCACGAGCTGCTGCTCGGTGTCCCGGCTGAACGTCGCGCAGAACGGGCAGCGGTAGTCGGAGAAGGCGACCATCACCACCGGGGCGTCGGTGCGGCCGAGCGCGGCGGGATCCCCCTCCTCGCGACGGGCGATGTCGCCCAGCGGGCCGACGGCCGGCTGTCCGGTATCGGCCGACTGCCCCGGCGTCGCGGGCGGGGCGGCGTCGTCGCCACCGGTGGCCCCGAGAACGAGGTAGCCGATCAGCCCCAGGGCCAGCACGACGAGGACGACGACGATCGTCACGTCCCGCTGCCGGCCCCGGCGCTCCAGATTGCCGGTCGTGCGTCCCATGCCGGCCCCTTTCTACTATCCGAGTAGTAGCTTTCTACGAACACGGTAGTAGATCGGTGCGAATGTCCGGTCAATGGGGGCGGCAGACCCTCAGGGTGCGAGGCAGGCCGCGAGCACCAGGGCGATCGCCCCGGCCGCGGGCAGCAGCGCGGGCACCAGGGCCACCGCACCGGCCAGCAGCCGGGCCGCGGCGCCGTCGCCGCGCAGGAGGACCGACCGGGGCGAGTCGAGCCAGGAGCGACGCACCTCGGGGAACGCGTCGAACCCGACCGCGCCGCGCGGCGTCACGGTGCGCCCCGCCGTCCCGGCGAGCGCGGCGCGGACCGCTGCGGGGCCGTGCCGACGGACAGCCGCCGCATCGGCGGCGAGCTCGCACAGCACCCCGACCGCCCCCGGCGCCGCGCGGCACAGCGGGACCCGGGGCAGCGCGTCCGCGGCGGCGACGGCGAGCGCGACCGCCAGGTGGTGACGGCCCCGTACGTGGGCGCGCTCGTGTGCGAGGACCGCGTCGACGACCCGGGGGCCGAGGCGGCGCAGACCGGTGGCGGCCACGACGATCCCCCGGCGGCCGCCGCCGAGGGAGAACGCGACCGGGTCGTCGCACGGGATCCACCAGACGCCGTCGCGGACCTCGGCGACGGCACGCAACGCTCCGGACCGTTCGGCCCGGTGCCGTCGCTGCCGACGCAGCGACGCCGCGAACAAGACCGCGACCCGGGCCAGCAGGGCCAGCAGGGTGACCCCGACGAGGAGCCGGACCAGCAGCAGCCAGGGGACGTCGGTGCCCCGCGCCAGCGCGCGCCAGCACACGACCGCGACACCCAGCATCCCGTCGGGCACGGACGGGTCGGGCAGCACGAGCACCGCGGCGGCGGCGACCGCCGACCCCGCCGCCGCGAGCAGCGTGACCACCCAGGCGGACAGGGCGAGGCCCGGATGCACCCGCGGGTCCGCGGTCGGCCGCAGGTAGGCGGGCCCGGTGACACCGAGGGCGACCGCAGCCAGCAGCAGACCGAGGGCGACGGTCACGTGCCGTCCCGCTCGCGGGACAGGGCCCGGCGCAGGAACTCCGACTCCCCCTCGTCCATCCCGCGGGCGAAGTGCAGCAGGACCCCGCGCGGGTCGCCGAGCGAGTCGAGCATGTCGCGCAGCATCTCCGCGCCGGCCTCCTCGCGTGCCCGCGCCGGGGTGTAGACCCAGGCCCGCCCCGCGCGCTCGCGGCGCACCCAGCCCTTGCCGTGCAGGTTGTCCAGCACGGTCATGACCGTCGTGTAGGCGAGCGGCCGCTCGGCAGCGAGTGTCGTGTGGACGGCACGGACGGTCCGGGGGCCGCCGGCATCCCACAGGGCCGCCATCACACGGCTCTCGAGCTCACCCAGACCGGCCACCGCACCTCCTGCTACTGCAGGGCCAGGGTACGGATGACCGCACGGGCCGCCTCGCCGCCCGCCTCCAGCGCCGTCCCCACCGCGCGGGGCACGTCGAGGTCGTCGAGCAGCGCGTCGCGCACCGCGTCCACCGCGGCGGCCGAACCGGGCTTGCGCCCGGCCGCGACGTAGAGCTCCTCCAGCCGGCCGGTCGCGAGCGCGAGGTCCTCGGACCGGTACTCCCACGGCTGTGCCCACGGCCGGTCGAGCAGGAACAGCCGCACCGCGGCCCCCGGGGTGTCGGCGAGCAGGTCCTGCACCAGCACGAGGTTGCCGGTGGACTTGGCCATCTTGGCACCGTCGACGGACACGATCCCGGCCCGGAACCCACGTCGGGCGAACAGGCCCGCGCCGGTCGCGGCCGCGGCCATCGCCGACTGGTACGCGTGGTGCGGGAACGCCAGATCGGCGCCGCCCGCGAGCACGTCGACGACACCGCCGAGGGTCGCCAGGGCCATCGCGGCGCACTCGGCGTGCCAGCCCGGGCGTCCCGGCCCCCACGGGCTCGGCCAGGCCGGGTGGTCGCCGTCGGCGGGCTTCCACAGCGGCACGTCGAACGGGTCGTCCCGGTGCGGGTCGCGGGGGTCGTCGCCGTACTCGGCGGACAGGGCCAGTGCGGTGTCGCGGTCCAGGCCCGCCGCGTCCGGGACGCCGGAGCCACGGAAGTACACCGCACCGTCGCGCTGGTAGGCGGCACCGGTCGCGAGCAGCGCCGCGGCCAGCGCGATCACGTGCTTCACGTGGTGGCGCGCGTGCGGTGCGTGGTCGGGCGGGGCCACCTGGAGGTCGGCCATGGTGCGGTCGAACCAGAACTCCTGGCGCAGACCGAACTCGTCGTAGTCCACCCGGCGCTCGGCGGCGGTACGGGTGAGGACGTCGTCGACGTCGGTCACGTTGCGGGTCACCCGGGTCGGCGTGCCGGACGCCCGCACGACCCGGGTCAGTACGTCGGCCCAGACGAACGTCGCGGCGTGCCCCAGATGGGTGACGTCGTAGGGGGTGATCCCGCACACGTAGACCCGAGCAGGCGCCGACAGCGGCAGCGACGCCCCTGCCAGCGCGAACGCGGCGCCTCCACCCCCGTCGCTCCCGACCGTGCCGTCCGCCTCGAACTGGTCCATACCGGCCATCCTCACCGATTCCCCGACGCCCGGGGAAGGGCTCCCCGGACCGGTCGTCGACATCGTGATCACGGGCGGTCTACCGTTTCACGGCGTAATGTACGTACATTGACGTCGACCGGAAGGTCCGCACCATGGCGCCCACCGCCGATCGTGCCTCCTCGACCACCGACGCACCCACCGCGTCCTTCACCGACCGGGCCCGCGACCGTCTCCCCGGACTCGCCGTCGCCCTGCTCGTCGCCGCCGTCGCCACGGCGGCCGGGACCGAGACACCCGTGATCGGCGGGCCGGTGTTCGGGATCGTGCTCGGGGTACTCGTCGCGACCGTGCTCCGGCCCGGCGACCGGCTCCGGCCCGGGCTGGCCTTCGCCTCCCGTCCGGTCCTGCAGACCTCGATCGTGGTGCTCGGCCTGACGTTGTCCCTGGCCCAGATCGCCCACGTCGGACTCACCTCACTGCCGGTCATGCTCGGCACGCTCGCCGTGGCCCTCGCCGGCGCCTGGGGACTCGGACGACTGCTCGGGGTGCGGGGCGACGCCCAGCTCCTCATCGGCGTCGGTACCGCGATCTGCGGGGCGTCCGCCATCGCGGCGACCCAGGCCGTGATCCGGGCGAAGGAGTCGCAGGTCGCCTACGCCATCGGCACGATCTTCACCTTCAACGTGGTCGCCGTGCTGACCTTCCCCCAGCTCGGCCACCTGATGGGCCTGGCGCCGCACGCGTTCGGCCTCTGGGCGGGCACGGCGATCAACGACACGTCCTCGGTCGTCGCCGCCGGATACGCCTTCGGCGGTGACGCCGGGCCCTACTCGGTCATCGTGAAGCTGACCCGGACACTGATGCTGATCCCGATCGTCCTCGTGCTCGCCACCCGGGTCGCCCGGCGGGATGCCGAAGCGGCCGGCGAGCGGACACACTCGCTCCCGTGGCGCAAGCTCGTCCCGACCTTCCTGATCGGGTTCGTCGTCGCCTCCGCCCTGACCAGCGCCGGACTGGTGCCCGAGGCCTGGCACCCGGCGATCACCACGATCGGCACGTTCCTGATCACGACGGCGCTGGCCGGGATCGGGCTGTCGATGCGCTTGTCCGACGTCCGTCGCGCCGGTCCCCGTCCGCTGCTGCTCGGCGCGGGTCTGTGGATCCTGGTCGGGGCGAGCAGCCTGCTGCTGCAGGCGGTGACCGGAACCCTGTGACCCCGGTCAGTCGGCCGTCCAGGTGCAGCCCCCGGTGAGGACGACCGACTCCCCGTCCAGGAACCGTGCGGCGGCCGCGCCGTGCAGCCGGGCGCTGGCGATCTCGACACCGTCGGCCGCGGTGCGCGTGTAGCCGCACTCGGCGCCGGATCCCGGGCCGTCCGTGGCCCAGGTGCCGGGCTCGATGTCGGTCCCGGCCCGGTGGACGCCCTGCCCGGCCTCGCGTGCGGGCGCCGGCGCGGCCTGGTGGGTCGCCGTCGCCCCGGCGGGCTCGTCGGCCACCACGAACGACCGGACCAGCAGCAACGGCACGACGAGTGCGAGCAGCACCCATGGCCACAGCACGGTGCGTTGCCCGGAGGCCTCGCGCTCCGCGTAGTACCGCTCGTACGGCCCGTTCCTGCCCATGCACCCGCCTCACGTCCCGACCTCGCTCTGCAGATCGAAGCGGACCCCGGGATGCGTTACCGGCGTCCCGCCATGTGGTCCCAGAAGTACCCCCTGGGGTATATTTGCGGTCTCGCTCCTCCGAAAGGGTTCCCATGACCGCCCAGCCCACCACCCGCACCGTGACCCCCGCAGCCCTGCGCGAGTGGTCCGAGCCGCTGGTCATCGACGTGCGCAGTGCCGCCGAGTTCGAGGCGCAGCACATCCGCGGCTCGTACCACGTCCCGCTGAACACCCTCGCCGAGCACACGGCCGAGCTCGCCCGCCACCTCGACGACCCGTCGTCGCCGCTGGTGCTCGTCTGCCAGTCCGGCGTGCGGGCCGAGCAGGGCCGCAGGCACCTGGCCGCCGCCGGGCTGGACCGCGCCCACGTGCTCGACGGCGGGGTGGCCGCCTGGGTCGCCGCAGGTCACGAGGTCGTGCGGGGGCGCACCGCGTGGGCCCTGGAGCGGCAGGTCCGGCTCGTCGCCGGGTCCCTGGTGCTGACCGGGATTCTCGGCGGACGCCTCGCCACACCGAAGCTGCGGCTGCTCGCGGGCGGCATCGGCGCCGGGCTCACCTTCTCCGCGCTGAGCAACACCTGCGCCATGGGGGCGGCGCTGGCGAGGCTGCCGTTCAACCGCGACGTCACCGAGCCGGCGGCCGCCGCCGTCGTCGAGCAGGTCCGGCGCCGGGAGCCCGGCCCCGTCCGCTGATCCGTCCCGGACGGCCGGGCCGGGATCAGATCGCCGGGTTCGCCACCATGCCCGAGCCGAGGGCCAGCGACAGCAACGCGAGCATCACGAGCAGCACCCCCATGAGCAGCCACGCCTCGCCGAGCCCCTGCCGCCGGGCCCGCCGCGCGAGCGCCGCCTGCTCGGCCGCGGAGGCCACCGGCAGCGACGCCCGCACGCCGAACCGGGCGTCCAGGTCGGCGGCGGTGGTGATCCCGCCGAGCACCTCGTCGACCGGGCCGTCGGCGACGATCCGGCCGCCGAGCAGGAGCGCGACCCGGTCACCCAGGTCCCGTGCCAGGTCCAGGTCGTGGGTGACGACGAGTGCCGTCGCGTCCGCGGCACGCCGGCGCACGGCGCGCACGACCTGCTCGCGGTTGTGCAGGTCCATGGCCGGCCCGGGGTCGTCGAGCACCAGCATCTGCGGCGCGCCGACCAGGGCCCTCGCGAGCGCGGCCCGCCGGCGCTGCCCCGCCGACACCGCCGACGGCAGCGCGGTGGCGTGGTCGGCCAGGTCGAACTCGTGCAGGATCCGCCAGGTCGCGGCGTCGGCGTCGGGCGCCCCGGCCGCCCGCAGCGGGTAGGCGACGTTGTCGAACAGCGTCAGCGACGCGAACAGCGACGCGTCGTAGACCGAGGACCCGCCGAGCAGGACCCCCATCCGGCGACGCAGCCCGGCCAGCTCGGCGTCGCGCAGACCGGCGACCGCGTGACCGTCCACCAGGGTCTCGCCCGACTCGGGCGCGTAGAGCCCGAGCAGGATCCGCACCAGCGTCGTCTTGCCGACGCCGGACGGACCGAGCAGGACGGTCGTGCGGCCGGGTGGCAGCTCGAGGTCGATCCCCTCGAGCACGGGCTCGGCGTCGAAGGACATCCGGACCGCGCGGAACGAGACCGCCGGTGCCGTCGGGACCAGTACGTCGTCGATCATCGTCACCCCCTCGGGTGACGAACCCTAGGGTCGGGTGGAGCAGCGTGTACAGACATCCGCTGTGCGGCCGGAGGCTAGCCTGCCCCGCATGGTCTCCCCCGTGGACGAACCACGCCCGCCCCGGCCCCGCCGCACCCAGGGCGAGCGCCGGGCCAGCAGCCGGGCGATCATTCTCGCCGCCGCGTTGGAGGAGCTCTACGAGAACGGCTACGCGCACTCCACGACCGTCACCGTGCAACGCCGTGCCGGGGTGTCGCGCGGGCGGCTGCTGCACCACTTCCCCAGCCGCGAGTCGCTGCTCATCGCCGCCGCGCAGTACCTGGTCGTCGAGCAGATCGCCGACATGGAGCAGTGGGTGCCGGCCTCGGAGTACGGCCGCACCGCCGGGCCCGGACGGTGCGACCGGGCGGTCGAGCTGCTGTGGGACACCTTCGCGCAGCCGTACTTCTGGGCGTCGATGGAGCTGTGGGCCGCCGCCCGGACCAACACCGACATCCGGAACGAGCTGTTCCCCGCCGAGCGACGCATGGGCGTCGCGCTGACCCATGTCGTCGCAACGATGTTCGGGCCGGTGCTGTCCAGCCATTCCGACTTCGACGAGTGCCGTGAGCTGCTGTTCACCAGCATGCGCGGGGTCGCGTTGACCTACGCGATCCACCCACGTGACCACCGGACCGACCCGCACCTCGCGAGCTGGAAGCGCCTGGCCCGCCGGATGCTCGACGTTCCCGACGAGGATCCGGCGGGCGGCACCGACGGCTAGGAGACGCCGGCGAACTCCAGCGCCTCGGCCCAGCTCGCGCGCTTCGAGATCAGCCGCTTGTACTTCATGATCTGGGTGGGTCGGTCGATCGTGATCGTCCCGACCAGCCGGTCGCCGCGCCGGTAGAGCGCGAGGAACCGGTCGTCGCCCAGCTCGGAGGACACGACCCGGATCTCGTCGGCGGCCGGGCGGCCGACGAACTGGATCCGGCTGGAGTACCAGTCCGACCAGAAGTACGGCACGGTCCCGAGCTCGGTGGCGTTCGCCGGATCGAGCGCGTTCTTCGCGGCCAGCGCGCCCTGCTCCGCGGCCGTCGTCCAGTGCTCCAGGCGCATGACCTCGCCGTCGAACAGGTGGTTCGGGAAGTGCACGACGTCGCCCGCTGCGTACACACCGTCGGCGGCGCGCAGGGTGGCGTCGGCGACGACGCCCCGGTCCCGCTCGTGCAGCTCGACGCCGGACCCCGCCAGCCATTCCGTGCAGGGGGACACGCCGATGCCGACGACCACGAGGTCCGCCGGGACCACCTCGCCCGAGCCCAGCCGGACGCCGGTGACGGCGCCGTCGGCGGAGGACTCCAGCCCGTCGACCGTCTCGCCGCAGCGTAGGTCGGTGCCGTGCTCGCGGTGCAGGTCGGCGCAGGCCGTGCCCATGTCCTCGCCGACCGAGCGGACCAGCGGGACCGGCAGCGTCTCGACGATCGTGGCGGACAGGCCGCGCTTGCGCGCCGAGCTCGCCACCTCCGAGCCGATGAACCCGGCACCGATCACGACGGTGCGGGCGCCCGCGTCCAGCGCGGACCGCACGGCGAGCGCGTCGTCCCAGGTCCGCAGGGCGTGCACGCCGGTCAGGTGCTCCGTGCCGGGCAGCATCCGGGCCGCCCCCCCGGTGGCGACGACGAGCGCGTCGTAGGAGACCTCGGACCCGTCGCCGATGCCGACCAGCGTCGCGCCGGTGTCCAGCGACGTGGCCGGGCTGCCGAGCCGCAGCTCCACCCCCAGCTCGTCACGCAGGTGCTCCTCGGTCCGGTACCGCGGGTCGGCGGGCTCCTCACCGGTGTCGTCGAGGAACGCCTTGGACAGCGGCGGGCGGTCGTAGGGAAGGTGCCGCTCGGCGCCGACCAGCGTGATCCGGCCCGTGTGGCCGGCCCGGCGGGCGGACTCGACGGCACGGATCCCGGCGAGCGACGCCCCGACGACGACGAGGTGCTCCACGGTGGTCCTCCTCGGGAACGAGCAGACGCCGGGGGTGGCGGCCCCCGGCGTCCGCGGTGCGGTGGTGCGGGTCAGCTCTCGACGAGGCGCAGGGCCTCGGTCGGGCAGGAGGCGATCGCCGCCTCGCAGGCCGCGCGGTGCTCGTCGGACGGGGTGGCGTCGAGGATGTCGAGCGACCCGTCGTCACGCACCTCGAACAGCTCCGGCGCCTCGGCCTCGCAGAGGCCGAGCCCGCTGCACTTGCTCTCGTCCAGCTCGATACGAAGACCCATCACGTCTCCAGGGAGAATCGGAACGGCATGCGCTTCACACCGCGCATGAAGTTGGTGCCCAGCAGCTCGGGCTCACCGACCTCGAACTGCGGGATGCGGAAGAGCAGCTCGCGGAACAGCGCCTTCAGCATGGACTTGGCGAGCTGGTTGCCCAGGCAGAAGTGGACACCGCCGCCGCCGAACCCGGTGTGCGCCTTCGCGTTCTCCCGCGACAGGTCGAACTGCTCCGGGTTGTCGAAGACCTTCTCGTCCATGCAGCCCGACGGGTAGAACATGACGACCTTGTCGCCGGGGACGATCTTCTTGCCGCCCAGCTCGGTCTCGACGACCGCGGTGCGACGGAAGGTCATCACCGGGCAGGCGTACCGGACGAACTCCTCGATGGCATTGGTGATCCGGCCGTCGTAGTCCTCCATGAGCCACTGCTTCTGCTCGGGGAACTGGGTGAAGGCGCGGACGGTGAACGACGAGGTGTGCCGGGTGGTGTCGGTACCGGCGACGGCCATGAGCACGAAGAACGAGCCGATCTCGAACTCGTCGAGCTTCTGCCCGTCGACCTCGGCGTTGATCAGCGAGGTGATCAGGTCGTCGGAGGGCTCGGCGGTCTTGAGCTCGATCAGTTCGGTGGCGATGTCGTGCAGGTTGGTCGCGGCCTGCACCTGCACCTCGTCGGCCTGGCGGCCGGCGAGCACCTCGTCGTCGGCCCAGGCGACGATGTCCGCCGCGTTCTTCTCGGTGGCGTCGCGCAGGTGCTCCGGGATGCCCATGATGTCGCAGAAGATCCGGGTGGGCAGGACCTTCGCGACGCTGGTGACGAAGTCGATCTCGCCGGAGGTCTCGGCGACGACGCCGTCGACGACCTCCTTCGCCGCGAGCGCGATCTTGTCGTCGATCAGCGCGATCTGCCTCGGCGTGAACGCCGAGGCGACCAGCTTGCGCAGCCGGTCGTGCTTCGGGTTGTCCATCGCCAGGAAGGACTGGGTCAGCTCGAGGAAGATCGGCGGGAGCAGGTCGAACAGCACGCCCTGGCCCGAGATGTAGGTGTCGTTGTCCCGGGAGACCTTCACGATGTCGGCGTGGCTGACCACGGCCCAGTAGCCCGGGTCGTCGGGGTCGGGGGTGACCGCGTCGTCGACGGGCCGCTGCCAGGACACCGGCTGCTCACGGCGCAGGACCTTGAAGGTCTCCTCGCGCTGTTCGGAGGTCTGGTTCCAGAACGCCTTGGTGGAGATGTCGACCGGGTAGTGCTCGGGCTTGCCCTCGCTGGTGGCCGGGATCATGTCCACGGCGTCCGGGTCGTACATCTCCGACTCGAAGTCGGTGGCGTCGAAGGTGGCGGTCATCGGATCTCCTCCGAGCCCGGCGGTCTGCTCCGCGGGCGGAAAGCTGGCGACACACGGTCGGGGACAGTGTGCGGAGACGGGTGGGGAGCGGGCGTCACCCCGGGAGGGCGACGTCGTACCCCCAACGGGAGAGGGAGGGGCCCTCCCCGGCACGGGCGGTCGCCGGGGAGGGCCCGGGAGGGTGCTCGGCGTCGAGCTTCGGCCGGTCGACCGCCGGCCTCAGTCCTCGGCGTGGCTGAGCAGCACGTCGTACGGACGGGCGTCGCGGGTGCCGGACAGGTCGAGGTGGACGTTCTTCTCCTCGACGTAGGGGTCCAGCGCGCGCGGGCCGAGCTCGCGGCCCACACCGGACTGCTTGTACCCGCCGAAGGGCACCTCGCAGTTGATCTGGTGCGCGTCGTTGATCCAGACCGAGCCGGCCTTGATCTTCTCGGCGACGTCCAGGGCACGGGAGTTGTCGCGGCTCCACACCGACGACGCGAGCCCGTACTGGGTGTCGTTGGCCAGGGCGACGCCCTCGGCCTCGGAGCCGTAGCGGATGACCGACAGCACCGGGCCGAAGATCTCCTCGCGGGCGATCCGCATGTCGTTGCGGACGCCGGTGAAGATGGTCGGCTGGATCCAGTGGCCGCCCTGGTACCCCTCGACGTGGGCCTCTCCGCCGCCCAGGACGGCGGTGGCGCCCTCGTCCTTGCCGGACTGGATCAGCTCGAGGATGCGGTCCTTCTGCTTCGCCGAGACGACCGGACCCATGTCGGTCTCCCAGTCCCGGGTGTCCCCGAGCTGGATGGTGGAGGCCCGGGCGACCATGCGCTCCACGAACTCGTCGTGCAGCGAGTCCGGCAGCAGCAGCCGGGTCATCGACTCGCAGACCTGGCCGGAGTAGAGCATGCAGCCGTACAGCACGCCGTCGACGGCGATGTCCAGGTCGGCGTCGTCGAGGACCAGCGCCGGCGACTTGCCGCCGAGCTCCAGGGTCACCGCCTTCACCGTGCCCGAGGCCAGGCGCATGATCTCGCGCCCGACGTCGGTGGACCCGGTGAAACCGATCTTGCCGACGCCCGGGTGCGACGCCAGGCGGGCGCCCGCGTCCGGGCCGGGGCCCGGGACGACGTTGAACACGCCCGGCGGCAGCCCGCACTCCTCGGCGATCCGGGCGAACTCCAGCGCCGACAGCGGCGTCTTCTCGTCCGGCTTGAGGATCACCGAGTTGCCGACGGCCAGGGCCGGCGCGAACTTCCACAGCGACAGCAGCAGCGGGAAGTTCCACGGTGCGATCGCGCCGACCACGCCGATCGGCTCCTTGCGGAGCGTCGACTGGCCGAGCACCGGGAACGTGGCCCGCGGCATGGGCGTCTCGAACTCGTAGCGCTCCGCCAGACCGGCGAAGTACTCGAGGTGCGGGGCGCAGTAGCCGACGTGGAAGCCGGTGGCCTGGCGCACGGTGGCGCCGTTCGCCATGATCTCCAGCTCGACCATCTCGTCGAGCCGCTCGCCGAGCCGGTCCGCGACGGCCCGCATCACCGAGGCGCGGTGCGCGGGGGTGGCGCGGGACCAGCCGCCGTCGTCGAAGGCGGCCTGGGCCGCGTCGACGGCCGCGTCGACGGCCGCCGCCCCGCCCGACGCCGCGGTGGCGACGAGCTCGCCGTTCTGCGGGTCCCGGATCTCGAGGTGGTCGCCCCCGTCCATGGCCTTGCCACCGATGTGCATCGGGAAGTGGCGGACCCTCGTCCCGGCGGTCATG
This sequence comes from Pseudonocardia sp. McavD-2-B, assembly GCF_024124365.1. Lineage (NCBI taxonomy): Bacteria > Bacillati > Actinomycetota > Actinomycetes > Pseudonocardiales > Pseudonocardiaceae > Pseudonocardia > Pseudonocardia sp. McavD-2-B. The sequence continues at coordinate 8,341 of NZ_JAMXSG010000059.1, read as the reverse complement.
CGGTGGGGTCCAGGACGATCTTGGTGGCCTCGCGCTCCTCGAACATCCGGTACGCCTCGACGGCCTCGCTCATCGGCATGCGGTGCGAGATGAACCGGCTCGGGTCGAGCTTGCCGGCCGCGATGAGCGCCAGCGTCTCGTCCATGTAGTTCGTGATGTTCGCGACGCCCTGGGCGATGGTGACGCCCTTGAGGTACAGGTCGCCGAAGGGCAGCTCGATGGTGTCCTCGGTGTACACACCGGGGATCGAGATCGCGCCGCCGGAGCGCACCAGGGTGCACGCCGACAGCAGCGCCGACGGGTGCCCGACGGCGTCGATCACGACGTCCGCCCCGCGCCAGTCGGTGAGGTCCTGGACCGCGTCGGCGGGGTCGGTCTCGTCGGCGTTGACCGGGATCGCGCCGATGGCCTCCGCCTCCTTGAGCCGGGACGGGACCTTGTCCACGACGACGGTCTGGGACGCGCCCAGCACGTTCGCCGCCATCGCGGCGCACAGTCCCACCGGGCCGGCCCCGACCACGGCGACGGTGTCTCCGGGCTGGATGAACTTGCGCACGGCCTCGTAGCCGGTGGCCATGATGTCGCCGACGAAGAGCTTGTCCTCGTCGTTGCCCCTGCCCTCCTCGGGCAGCTTGCGCAGGGTGCGGTCCGCGTTCGGAACGATCACGTACTCGGCCTGGCCGCCGGACAGGCCACCGAAGGTGACGCCGAGCCCGAAGATCATCGTCCCGAAGCACTGGCCGGGGCGGTTACGTCGGCAGTTGTAGCAGTGCCCGCAGCTGACCACGCACGACGCGACGGCCCGGTCGCCATCGGAGATCAGGCCGACACCCGATCCGACGGCCTCGACGGTGCCGAGGAACTCGTGGCCGAGGACGACGTCGTCCTCGATCACGATGCGCCCCTCGTAGGGGTGCAGGTCGGTCCCACAGATCGCCGTGAGGTCGACCCGCAGCAGGACGTCACCGGGGTCGGTGATCTCCGGCTTCGGGACCTCCATGACCTCGATCTTGTGCGGCTCGCGGAGTAGGACCGCCTTCATGGTCGCCATCGGATCGGCGTCCTTCCTCTGCTCTGGGGTGGGGGGAGGTCAGGCGGTCGCGGAGGCGTCCTTCTCGGCGACCAGCTCGCGGTACATCGGGAACAGCGGCTTGGTCAGCGGGACCAGCTTCAGGATCTTGTTGACCGGGCCCTTGGCCTTGACCTCACCCTTGGCCAGCCCGACGGCGAGGTTGTACTCACCACGCCAGAACTTGTCACCGGTGTCGGCGCGCATCATCAGGGTGATGTCGGCCTTGTCGTCGTCGGCGCCGGTGTGGACCTCCATGGCGGGGTCGTGCATCTTGACCCACATCTCGGTGTCCGGGTCGGTGTAGAGCACCCGCAGGTTGATGCCGGCCGCGCGCATCTTCGGCCCGGACTCGGGGTGGTCGTTCGCCGCGCGGAACACACCGCCGATGTACGTGTCGACCTCGGTGCTGTCGGCGAAGAAGGCCATCTCGATCTCCTCGTTGAGTGCTGGTGCGGACACCCGGAGCGGGCGCCGTCGGTGGTAGCAATGCTGTCCGGGAGCGAGGGGGGTCACATCGCTCCCGGGGGGTGGTTCCGTGCTCCTTACGGATGCACGGTGCGTGACGGGCGGCTCCACGGGGTGACCGCCGTCCGCGTGTGTCAGACCCGGGCGCCCTCGGCGTACTGCGCGCGCAGCTCACCCTTGACGAGCTTCCCGGTCGCGCTGCGGGGCAGCTCGGCGGCGAAGTCGACGCTGCGCGGGGCCTTGTAGTGGGCGATCCGCGCGCGGACGAACTCCAGCAGCTCGGCCTCGAGCTCCGGGCAGCCCTCGACGCCCTCGGGGGTCTGCACGACGGCCTTGACCTGCTCGCCCATCTCCGGGTCGGGCACGCCGATGACGGCGACGTCGTAGACCTTCGGGTGCAGGGTCAGGACGTCCTCGACCTCCTGCGGGTAGATGTTCACCCCACCTGAGATGATCATGAACGCCTTGCGGTCGGTGAGGAACAGGTAGCCGTCGTCGTCGACGTAGCCGACGTCGCCGGTGGTGGACCAGTTCTCGTGCTCGGGATGGCGCGCGTCGCGGGTCCGCTCGGGGTCGTCGTGGTACTCGAACGGCGGGACGTCGCGTTCGAAGTAGACGGTGCCGACCTCGCCGGTCGGGAGCTCCGTGCCGTCGTCGTCGCACACCCGGATGACGCCGAGGCCCGCCTTGCCCACGCTGCCGGGCTTCTCCGCCCAGGCCGCCGAGTCGATGAAGGTGACGCCGTTGCCCTCGGTCGAGGAGTAGTACTCGTGCAGGACCGGGCCCCACCAGTCGATCATCTTCTGCTTGACGTCGACCGGGCACGGCGCCGCCGCGTGCACGGCCACCCGCAGCGACGACAGGTCGTGACCTCGACGGATCTCCTCGGGGAGCTTGAGCATCCGCACGAACATCGTCGGCACGAACTGGCCGTGCGTGACTCGGTAGCGCGCCAGGTGCTCCAGGGTGTCCTCGGGCCGGAACCTCTGCGCCATGACGACGGTGCCGCCGAGGGCGTGCACGATGCCGCCGAAGCGCAGCGGCGCGGCGTGGTAGACCGGCGCCGGGGAGTAGTAGACGGTGTCCTCGCCGAACTCGTACATCGGGCCGAACACCGCGGTGTAGAGGTCGCCGGGCTCGTCGACCTGGATGGTCGGCAGCGCGGGCTTGATGCCCTTCGGCCGGCCGGTGGTGCCCGAGGAGTAGAGCATGTCCGCACCGCGGGGCTGCTCGGGCAGCGGCTCGTCGGGAGCGAGCTCCATGGCCGCGCCGAGCGCCTCGTAGCCCTCGACCGCTCCCCCGAAGGCGAAGCGGCGCTCGACGCCGGGCGTCCGCTCCACCAACGCCTCGGCCTGCTCACGCTCGGCGGCCGAGGCGAACAGGACCCGCGCGCCGCAGTCGGTGACGATGTAGGCGGCCTCGTCCGGGGACAGGTGGTGGTTGATCCCGGTGACGTAGAGGCCCGAGCGCAGCGCGGCCCAGTAGATCTCGAAGACCTCGGGGGCGTTGTCGGAGACGAACGCGACGTGGTCGCCGCGGCGCAGTCCGGCGTCGCGCAGGACGTGGGCGATCCGGCGCGAACGGTCGTCGAGCTCGGCGTAGGTCGTGGTACGGCCGGTCTCGGGCTGGACGACCGCCGGGTGGTCGGGCCGGGTGCGCGCATGGGTCCCTGGGAACACGGGCTGCTCTCCCCTTCGAGAGTGGATCGCAGCGGCGCCGGGCGAGGCACCGCCGTCGCAGCCCGCATCGTGTCGGCACGCTGTGTGACCCGGCATCCCTCCCGAGGGGGTGGTTCCTCCCCCGCTCGGGTACGCGGGCCGGTCAGGCGGTGCGGCGGTCCCGGTTCCGGCCCGCGAGGTGCCCGGCGATCGCGCCCATGATCACCGCAGTGAGCAGGGTGAGGACCAGCTGCGTGGGGTCGAGCTCCCCGGTGCCGAGCACGACCAGCGGCAGCACGAGCAGGTACCCGGCGACGGCCGCGCCGGCGCCGTGCACACGTGGGTCGACGGCGTCGCCGATCCGGTAGCCGGCCAGCACGAAGGCGACGACCGCGGTGATGATCAGCCAGGCCGGGCCGACCACCGGGATCCGCGCGCCCAGCGGCGCGGCGAGGCCGCCGATCACCAGCACGCTGAACGCCAGTGAGGCACCACGGACCAGGCTGACCCAGTCCACGCGGTCGGAGAACCAGTCGAACCCCGGGACGGCCACGAGGTCTCCCTTCGGTCGGCTCAGCGCAGGTGTCGCAGCGCGGAGGGTGTCAGCAGCGGAACGGTCCCCACCACCAGCAGCACCATCGCCGGGACGGTCTCCCAGCGCCCCGCCGAGGCGAGGAGCACCACCGACACAACGGACAGGACGACCGCGGGGTAACGGGCCGCGCGGCGGCGCAGCGCCAGGCCGGCGCCCGCCGCGACGAGCAGCACCGCGAGCAGGAGCAGCAGCCACGCGGGGTACGGCGCCGTCGTCCCGAGCTCGACGACGGGGGCGCCCTGCCCGGCCAGCGTGCTCGCGGTGTCCTCGTCGACCGTCGACTCGGGCCGAAGGCCCGCCCATGCGACGGCCGGCAGCACCGCGGCCAGCATCCACGCGGCGGCCGACACCACCAGTGCCCACGGCATCGTGGACCGGCTCCGCACCTGCTCGCCCATGGCCGCAGGCTAGAGCTCCCGTCCGGTCGCACGGACCCCTCCACGCGCCGGGACACCCACTACGGGAGAGGGAGTCACCACTCCCGGGAGACGAGCGGCCCGCCGCGACGGCGTCCACTGGTGCGGTGACGGGACCCGTGTCCGGCGCGTCCCCCCGCGGACCCGCGATCGACTTCACCGACGTCACGACGACGATCGACGACACCGCTGTGCTGTTCCGGCTCGGCCTGCACCTGGCGCCCGGCACCGTCACCGTCCTGATGGGACCGTCCGGCTCGGGCAAGACCACCCTGGTCCGTCACCTCGCCGGGCTCGTCGCCCCGGGCCGGGGCACCGTCACGGTCGACGGGGTCGACGTGCACGCGGCGGGCGAGGCGCAGCTGCGACAACTCCGGCGCGGCATGAGCGTGCTGTTCGGCGGGCCGTCGGTCTTCGAGTCGTCGCTGTTCGGCTCGCTGTCGGCCTACGACAACCTCGCCTACGCCCTCGACGGCCGCGGCCTGTCCCCGGAGCGGGTCGAGCGGATCGCGATGCACCGGCTGCGCGAGATGCGGCTGCACGACCGCGCCGACACGCTGCCCGCCGAGCTGCCCGCGCACGGGCGCAAGCGGCTGGCGATCGCCCGCACGCTCGCCGTCGAGGCTCCGGTGCTCGTCCTGGACGAGCTGGAGACCGGGCTGGACGCCGCGCACGCGGACACGCTCGTCGCGGCCGTCCGGGAGCAGCACGAGCGCACGGGGGCGACGGTGCTGGTCACCACGCACGACATCGCGCTGGCCCGGGAGCTGGCCGACACCGTGGCGATCCTGTGCCACGGCCGGATCGTGGCCTGCGGGCCGCCGTCGGAGCTGCTGCACGGCGTCGCCGACGCCGACGACTTCGACCGCCGCTTCCGCATCTCGGACTTCCTCGGCCCGCCCGACCCGGAGGCGACCCGCGCCGAGCTGGACGGACCGCGCCGCCGCTCCCGCACGATCGAGCTGGACCCGCGGCTGCTGGTACCGGCACTCGTGGTGCTGGCGCTGGTCACCTCGTACTGCCTGTTCCTGCTGCTCACCCGCTGAGCCCCACCCCACCGACCCCCACCGTCCGGAGGAACCGTGCCCACCCCGTCCCGCCGCCGTGCCGCCCTGCTCCTCGCCGCGGCCGCCCTCACCCTCGGCGCCTGTTCGTCCCCCGGGCCCGCGGCCCCCGAGGAGCGGTTCACCCTCTCCGGCGGCGACACGACCGTCGACGTCGTCACCTCGGCGGCCGGCGCGGTGCTCGCCGACGGGCAGGGCCGGGTGCTGTACGCGCGCGTCCCGGCCGGGGACTGCACCGGTGACTGCCTCGCGCAGTGGCCGGCCTATGTCGCCGACGGCGTGCCGCACCCCGCCGACCCGGCGCTGAACCCGCTGCGCACCGACGTGCTGGGCACCACCCCGACGGCCGGCGGCGGGCAGGTGGTGACCTACGCCGGGCATCTCCTGCACCGCTTCGCGGGCGACGCGGCCCCGGGTGCGGTGACCGGCCAGGGCGTCGAGGCCTTCGGCGGGACCTGGATGCCGCTGAACCCGGACGGCGACCCGGTCCCGGCGGCGGCCGTCCGCTGACCCGCGCGGGAGAGCCCCGGCCGGATCCCGGCCGGGGCTCTCCCCGGGTCGGCGGTGCCGTGACGGCCTCACAGCAGCGGTGCGAGCACCCCGATCACGACGAACGCGACGCCGACCACCAGGCAGGCCGTCGCGCCGCGGCGGATGACGGCGATCCGGTGCTGCTGCAGCTCGGCGGGCATCCCCGGGACGGCGCCGAGGCCCGCCGCGTGCCGGCGGCCCGCCCACCCCATCAGGGCGAGCAGGACGCCGAGACCCGCGAAGGTCAGGACGGTCCAGGCAGGACTCACCCGCCACCGCCCGTCGCGGGCGGGACCGTCTGCGGTGTGCCCGACGGCAGGCCCGGGCTCGCGCCGGTGGGGGCGGTGTCCGGGTCGGCGGGGCGGTAGTCGTCGGCGTAGCGGACGTCGCCTCCTCCCAGTGAGTCGGTCATCCACTGTCCCCAGAGAGCGATCCGGCGGTCGAACAGGACGAGCTCGCGGAGCCGGTCCTTCACCTGGTCGAAGTTCGCCGGGACGCCCGGGGTCACCGCGCCGGACCGGCCGACGTTCCAGCCGAACTGGTTCTGCACCGGGCCGAACACCTGGCCGGCCGGGGCGCCGAAGGCGGCCTTCGCGTAGTCGGGCTGGAGCTGGTCGGCGCTGATCGGGCCCAGTGCGCCGCCGTTCGCGCGGGTGGCGTTGTCGATGGTGCTGGCCCGCGCGACGGTCGCGAAGTCGGCGCCGCCCCGCACGTCGGCGGCGATCTTCTCGGCGGCCTCCTTGCTGGCGACGACGATGTTGGACAGGTCGCGCTTCTCCGGGGTCCCGAGCCGCTCGGCGTAGCGCGGGAACTCGGCACGCAGGTCGTCGTCGGTGACGGTCACGTCCTTGGTGACCCGGTCGAACAGCTCGCCGACCACCATCTGCTGGCGGACCTCGGTCATCACCTTGTCCTCGGTGGTGCCGACGTTGCCGAGGACCTTGATGAAGTCGTCGCGCGCGCCGGGGCCGTTGCCGAGCTGCTGGGTGATGTACTGGTCGAGGGTCTGGCGGACCTTCGCGTCGGCGATGCCGACGCCCATCTCGGTCGCCCGGTCCTCCAGCACCATGCTCAGCGCGACGGCCTTGGCGGCGTCCCGGCGGAAGCCGTCCATCTTCACCGGGTCCTCGACCGGGGGCTGGACGCCGTAGAGCGCCCGCAGGGTCTGCACCCGGTCGTCGAGGTCGGTGACGGTCACGACCCGGTCGCCGACGGCCAGCGCCGCGCCGTCGGGGACCTGCTGCATCCTCCACCAGACCCCGCCGCCGATCCCGGCGACGAGTGCCAGGACGAGGACGCCCGCCACGATCCGGCCGGTCCAGGTGTTCCGGACCCGGTCGAGGGCGGCGCCGGCGATCCACGCCAGTGTGGACTTGACTCGCATCACATCACTCCAACGAGCTTCTCCCGGGCGGGGGTACTCGGATCTCCCCCACCGCCCGGGGTCCCGGCCGTGCCGTGCGCGGGCGGGAACGCCCGCACGACGAGCCGCGCGGCCAGGTAGGACAGCAGTACGGACAGCGCCAGGAGCAGACCGAACTCGCGCATGAGGGCGAGGTCGGACAGCGCCAGCACGGCGAACCCGGTGCCCGAGGTGAGGGCGGCCAGGGTCACCGCGGTCCGCAGGCGCGGGTCGCGCGTGCGGACGGCGTCGCAGGTCATGACGGTGAACTCGCAGCCGACGGCGGCGGTCAGCGACCCGAGCGCGACGGTGAGCGGGTTCAGCGGGATGCCGAACGCCCAGAGGACGAACAGGTTGGCGCCCGTCGCGAGCACCGCGGCCAGCGCGGCGCGCAGCGCGTCGCGGCGGTGCCGCAGCCCGAGGGCGAGCACCAGCGCCGCCGCGACCAGACCGGCGGTGCCGGCGAGGTAGCGGTCGGCCGAGACGAGCTCGTAGCCCTGCACCGCGACGGCGGGCAGCCCGGACACCTCGGCGACGAAGCCGGGCGGGGCCGGGGGGAGCTCGGCGGTGATCGCGTCGGTGAGGTCGCGGAGCCGGTCGAGGTCGTCGAGCCGGACACCGAACGACAGCACCGCGACCTCGCCGTCGGGCCGCAGCACGGCCCCGGTGAGGTACGGCGGCAGCAGCCGGACCCCGGCGCGGATCTGCTCCTGGTCCGGGGTGGGGCCGAGGAACGACAGCAGCGACGGCGCCGACAGCGCGGGCCGCGCCTCGTCGCCGTGCAGGCGCACGATCTGCTGCTGGGCCGTGGTCATCCACTGCCAGGCCTGGGGGGTGAGGACGTCGCCCGTCCCGTCGGTGGAGCGCAGGACGACGGCGAGCTCGCCGCCGGAGCCGAGGACCTGCTCGACCCGGGTGGCGTCGTCGACGGCGGGCAGACCCGCCGAGAGCGCGTCGACGCTGGTCTGCAGGGGCAGGAAGGGCAGCGTGGCCCAGCCGCCGACCGCGACCAGCCCGGCCAGGACGACCGCGACCAGCCGCGACCGGCCCGGGCGGGTGACCGGCCCGGGCCCGTCCGGCACCGCCACGTCGTCGCCGGCGGGTGCACCGGCGTCGGCCGGGTCGGCGTCGGGGGCGG
>NZ_JAMXSG010000058.1:0-24373 GCF_024124365.1 Pseudonocardia sp. McavD-2-B | reverse complement strand
AGGCCCGGGCGCCGGCACTCGGCCCGGAGCCCGCCGGGCGGCCGCCCGGCGGTGGTCTGGTCGCGCACGCGACCCACCAGCTCGTGCGCGCGGCCGGCGCGCTGCGTGCGGACCGGCAGGACCTGGCGCTGGAGTGCCTGCTCGACTGCGGGCGACACCTGGAGCACCTCGGCTGGTCCAACCCGGCCCTGTTCCCGTGGCGGAGCTGGGCGGCCCGGCTGCTGCGCCGGCGTGGTGCGACGGGGGCCGCGCTGGAATGGGCCGACGAGGAGCTGGCACTGGCGCGGGCGTGGGGCGCCCCCGCCGCACTCGGGCGTGCCCTGCGGGTGCGGGGCTCGCTCGTCGGCGGGGCCGCGGGCGCGACCCAGCTGAGGGAGGCCGTCGAGGTGCTCAGGGACTCGGCGGACACGGCCGCGCTCGGTCGCGCCGAGATCGCGCTGGGGCGGCACCTCGCCGGCACGGGCGCCCCCGAGGGCGAGGCGCTGCTGCGCCGGGGTCTGCGCCGCATCGAGGAGGCCGGGGCCGGGGACCCGGACACCGCGACGCCGGTACCGACGGTCGAGCCGGCGGCCGGTACCGGCGACGACGGGGAGGAGTCCGCAGCGTGGCTCGTCGTCGACGCCCTGACCGATGCCGAGCGGCAGGTGGTGGACCGGGTGGTCGGCGGGGCGACCAACAAGATGATCGCCGAGGAGCTGGGGGTCAGCCGCCGGGCCGTGGAGAAACGGCTGACCAGCGCCTACCGCAAGCTCGGGGTCAGCGGGCGCAGTGCGCTTCGGGGGGCGGACTGACCGCCGCTCCCGGTGCCGGGGGCGGCGCTCGTCACGTGCGCGCGGTCCAGCTCGCGGGCGCCTGATACCCGCCCTGGCCGGACCAGCTCGTCGGGGCCCGGTAGCCGTCCGCGCCCGGCCAGGACGCGGCCCGCCGGTGCCGGTGGGGTGCCGCGGCGACCCGGCCCCGTCCGGCCAGGGTGCACAGCGCCACGGTCACGGCGGCCACCTCGGCCGGGGTCGGGTTGCCCCCGGTGATCAGGATCCGCGGTCCGGGGCCCGCCGCGGTGGTCACGTCGGCGGGTTGCCGTGCTTGCGGACCGGCAGCTCGGCGCGCTTGGCACGCAGCATCGACAGCGCGTCGACGAGGACCGCGCGCGTGTCGGAGGGGTCGATCACGTCGTCGACGAGACCGGCCTCGGCGGCGTAGTAGGGATGCATGAGGTCGTTGCGGTACTGCTTGATCCGCTGGGCTCGGGCGATCTCGGGGTCGGGCGCGGCGGCGATCTCGCGCCGGAAGACGACGTTGGCCGCGGCCTCGGCGCCCATCACCGCGATCTCGTTGGTCGGCCAGGCGAGGGACAGGTCCGCTCCGATCGAGCGCGAGTCCATGACGATGTAGGCGCCACCGTAGGCCTTGCGCAGGATGAGCTGGACCCGCGGGACGGTGGCGGCGCAGTAGGCGTAGAGCAGCTTGGCGCCGTGCCGGATGATCCCCCCGCGCTCCTGGTCGCCGCCGGGCAGGAAACCCGGCACGTCGACGAGGGTGACCAGCGGGATGCTGAACGAGTCACAGGTGGAGACGAACCGGGCCGCCTTCTCCGAGGCGTGGATGTCGAGCACCCCGGCCAGCGAGGCCGGCTGGTTCGCCACGATCCCGACCGTGTGCCCGTCGAGCCGGGCCAGACCGCACACGATGTTGGTGGCCCAGTTGGCGTGCACCTCGAACAGGTCGCCGTCGTCGACCACCTCGGCGATCACGTCCCGCATGTCGTAGGCGCGGGTGGTGTCGGCCGGGACGATGTCGAGCAGCGACGGGGTGGCCCGGTCCGGTGGGTCGGCGGTGGGGGCCACGGGCGGCTGCTCGCGGTTGTTCGACGGCAGCAGCGACACGAGGTGCCGCACGTCGGCGAAGCAGGACTCCTCGTCGTCGTAGACGAAGGCGCCCGCCCCCGACTCCGTGGCGTGCACCTCGGCGCCGCCGAGTTCCTCGTGCGTGATCTCCTCACCGGTCACGGCGGACACCACGTCCGGTCCGGTGATGTACATCTGGGCGATGTCGCGGACCATGAACACGTAGTCGGTGAGGGCGGGCGAGTAGGTCGCGCCCCCGGCACACGGGCCGAGCATGACGCTGATCTGCGGGACGACGCCGGAGGCCCGCACGTTGCGGCGGAAGATGCCGCCGTAGCCGGCCAGCGCGGTGACGCCCTCCTGGATCCGGGCGCCCGCGCCGTCGCTCAGGCTGATCAACGGTGCGCCGGCGGACTCCGCCAGATCCATCACCTTGTGGATCTTCGTGGCGTGCGCCTCGCCGAGCGAACCGCCGAAGATCCGGAAGTCGTGGGCGTAGACGAACACGGTGCGGCCGTCGATGGTGCCCCAGCCGGTCACGACGCCGTCGGTGTGCGGACGGCGGTCCTCCAGGCCGAAGCCGGTGGCGCGGTGCCTGCGGAACTGCTCGATCTCACGGAAGCTGCCCTCGTCGAGCAGCATCGCGAGGCGCTCGTGCACGGTCAGCTTGCCGCGGGCGTGCTGCTGCTCGGTCGCGGCGGTGGACGGGCCGGAGCGGATCTGCTCGCGGGCCGCGTGCAGCTCGGCCACCCGCGACCGCAGGTCCGCGGTCGTCCGGATGTCGTCGGTGGCGGTCATGTTCTCACCTCTCGCCTCGGGACGTCGTCGGGTCGAGCAGTCACTTCACGTGATCGGGCACGACCTGGGGCGGCCACGAACCCAGCTCGAAGAAACCCATCGAGTAGGCCTTGGAGATCAGCGCAGGCCGGTTCTTGACCCGCATCTTCCGGAGCAGGGCGGTCACGTGGTACTCGACGCCGCCGCGGCTGAGGAACAGGGTGGAGGCCAGCTGCACGGTGGAGGCACCGGAGGCGACCCCCTCCAGGATCTTGGCGTCCATGTCCGACAGGATCCGGCGTGGTCCGCTCCAGGCCGTGGACGGCTCGGCGTCCCCGGTACGCAGGACGACGACGACCCCCTCGACCCGGCCCGCGTTCCGCGCGATCGCGGTCGCCATCAGGTCGCCCCGCAGCGACGAGCCGGCCCCGGCGATCGCGACCGACCGCTCCTGGAAACGGGGCTGCTGACCGTCCAGCAACCGTTCCATCTGGTGCCGGACACGGGTACGGATGCTTCCGTCGAGGAGGTCGCAGAACGCCGATCCGCACACGTCGCCGAAACCGATGTCGCACATCCGGCGGAACATCTCCTGGTTCGCCGCGACGACGCGCAGGCCTCGGTCGAGCGATACCATGCAGGCACTGATGGATTCCTGGGAAATGCGCTCGGTGGTGTCGCCGTCATAGGGCAGGACTCGCATCGAATAACTCCCCGAAGTTCAACGGAACACGCTGTTCCGGGAGCGGACCGGACAGTCGCGGTAGCCGTTCTCGATAACCGATTCGACCGTATGGGGGCCGCTCGACAGGGGTCAACGGCAGCGGAGCGTAAGCGCTTAACACTGTGGCCGCCGGAGTGCGGGGGTTCGGTGGGGTGTGGTGCGGTATGTGATCTAGATCACTACGGTGTGGGGTGTGGGTGCTGGGGTTCTGCTGGTCCCGGCCGTGGTTCGCACGGGTGCGCGCGACGTCCGCGGGACAACCGGGGTGCCCGTCCGTGCGATGCCGCAACGACCGCTCCGGCGGCACCGGGCGTCGCGTCAGTACCGGACGAGGCCGGCTTCGCGCAGGTCGTCCAGCCAGTCGTCCATCATGTCCCGCATCGCCCAGGGGTCGGTGTCCCAGAGGTCGGCCAGGTGGGCGGCCGCGTCGCCGAGGTTCCACGCCGTCCGGCACAGCGCGAGCCACATGGCGGTGCCGACCTCGTCGCACAGCAGGCGGTCGCACCGGCTCGGATGGCCCAGCTCCATCCAGCCGGTGTCGAGCACCCGGACGGTCAGTCCCGGAACGGGTTCCACGTCGATCCCCCTCGGTGTCGGACGGGCTCGGCCCACGAGTCCGGGACCGGCCACGTCGCCGGTCCGTCGCATTCCCGACATGATGCGTTCATGTTGGCCGTCCCCGATCGTCATCGAGGGAGGACTATGCCGCCGATGTCGCCCGGATACCACCAGTATCCACTGCGTGGATCGAACCCGGGCAGGTCCATGGAGGAGGAACTGGGTGTTTCCCGACGAATTCCGTGGTGGTGCTCCGTTCCACGACGCACCGGGGTAAAATGATCACCGAATCGCGTGCACGTCCGTCGGACGGAGGTCGTATGAGTGTCGGGGGCCCAGCCTGGGGAGCCGTCCGTCGGGCGGACCGCGCGGTGCTCCGCGAGCCCGTCGTCCGACTGCGGGGCCGTCGCTGATGCCCCGTCCGGTGCTGCTCGGCCGCGCCGGCGACCTGGCGGAGGTCGACGGCGCGCTCGCTCGGGCCGTCGGCGGCACGGCGAGCCTGCTCGTGTTCACCGGCCCGATCGGCATCGGGCGCACCGCACTGCTCGAGGAGTGCGCGCGCCGGGGCGCCGCCCGCGGGATGCAGGTCGCGCGAGCCGGGGGCACCGACGAGGAGGGTGGCATCCCGCTGGGCACCGCGCGCGAACTGCTCGCCGCGTGCGGCGGTCCCGGCCCGTCGCCCCCCTGCGGAGAGCCCGACGGGGACGACACCGGCGCCCTCTCCGCCGCACTCGCCGGTCGCGCGGCGGTCGCACCGGTGCTCCTGCTCGTCGACGACGCGGCCCGCTGTGACGCCCGGTCGCTGCGCTGGCTGGCCCGCCTGTGCTGCCCGCGGGCCTGCCTGCGCGTGGCGGTGGTCCTCACGGTGCTCGACGGCGATGCCGGACACGACGGCGGTGCCCGACACGGCGGCGCCACCGGGGGACTCCCGACGGAGCTCGCGGCGGTGGCCGACGCGGTGCGGCCGCTCGGTCCCCTCTCGGACGAGGCGATCTCGGTGACGGCCCTGGCGGCACTCGGGCGGGACGCGACCCCGGAGCTCGTGGCCGCGCTGTCCGCGGCCACGGAGGGGAACCCGCTCCACCTCACCTGCGTGCTGGAGGAGCTCGCTGCCCGGCCGCAGTGCACCACGGAGCCGCCGGCGCGCCGGGTGGCCGGCGCCGCGCCGGCACGGCTGCGGGACCGGTTCGCCCACGCCGTGCGACGGCTGCCCGCCACCGAGCGCCGGTACCTCGCTGCGGTCGCCGTCGCGGGGGAGAAGGCCGACGACGTGATGCTGGCCCGGCTCGCCGAGCTGGACGCGACCGATCTCGCCGTGGCCGGTGCTGTCACCCGCAGCATGGGGCTCACCGGGCCCGAGGGCCACCGGCTGCGCCACGGCCTCGTCGGCGCCGCTCTCGGAGTCGTCCAGTCCTCGCACCAGCGCCGCGATCTGCACCTGCGTGCCGCCCGGATGCTGCGGGACGCGGGCGCGCCGTCCGACCGGATCGCCGCGCACCTTCTCACGGCCGGCGGGGCGGCTCCGGCCTGGACGGTCGAGGCGCTCCGCGACGCGGCGGGGACCGCGGTGCGGCGCGGAGAGTCGTGGACCGCCGTCCGCTATCTGCGACACGCCCTGCTCGCCGGACCGGACGAGCCGGGGCGGGCCGCCGTGCTGGTCGACCTGGCGGGCCTCGAGCGCTCGCGCGACACCGGGCTCGCCCTGCGCCGGATCGTCCAGGCAGTGCCGTTGCTCGGGTCGCTGCGGGAACGGGCCGCGGCGTTGTGCCGGGTGACCCCGCTCGCGCTGGAGGGCGCCGCGCCGCCGGTGATCGCGCTGCTGCGGGGGGTGGCCGAGGAGCTGGGCCGGTACGGGGGCACCGGGGACACAGAGACCCGCGAGCTCGCCCTCCGGGTCGAGGCCCGTCTGCACTACGTCGACAAGCACACCCGTGCCGGACTGTCCGCCGCCGCGGCCCGGCTCGACGAACTCGAGGCACTCCCGGACGGGCTACCGATCCGGACCCCGGGGGAGCGGGAGCTCGCCTGCGTCCTGCTGCACTCCGCCGCCGTCGGCGGACACCGGCCGGCGAGCGTGGTGGCCGCCGCCTGCCGGGCGGTCCTGGCCCGTGAGCCGGCGTCGTCGGACCACGTCCACAGCACGGTCGGGATGCTGGTGACCTGTCTGTGCATGGCCGACGCGGTCGAGGACCTCCCGTCCTGGCTGTCGGTCGCGCTCGAACAGGCGCGGGCCGAGCGCGCTCCGGTGGCCGAGGCGGTGCTGCACGCCGAGCTCGCCGCGGTCCTCGTGTGCTCCGGTCGCGTCGAGGAGGCCGCCGAGCAGGTGCGGTCGGCGGTCGAGCTGGTCGACGAGCTGGCCGACGACTCGCTGCTGCCCGGGACGGTGCTGGCCCCGGTGCTGACCGCGGTGCCGCACGGGCCCGGGGCGGACCGGGTGCTGGCCCGGTACGGCGCGACGCCGTCGGTCCCCCCGGGATTCGGGGCCTGCCTGCAGATGTTGCGGGCCCGGGTGGCCGCCGAGGCCGGCGACGCGGAGACCGCGCTGGAGTACTGCCTCGACGCCGGCCGCCGGTTCGACCAGGCGGGATGGACCGCCACTCCCGTGCCGTGGCGTCCGTGGGCGGTCGAGATCCTGGCCGAGCGCGGCCGCAGGGCCGAGGCCCGGGCACTCGCCGAGCAGGAGCTGGCGCGGGCACGCCGCTGGGGGGCACCGGCACAGCTGGGCCGGGCCCTGCGGATGCTCGGGCAGCTGGGCGGGACCGACCGGGGCGCGGAACTCCTCGAACAGGCGACCATCGTCCTGCGGACCTCGGGGGACCGGTCGGAGGCCGAGCGCGCGACCAGGGCGCTGACCGCACACCGCGCCCCGCCGGGACCCGGTGACCTCCCGCCCCGGACCGGGGACCCGGCGGGACCGCCGCCGCGCCTGCACGACACCGTCGGGACGCCCGTACCCGGACACCGGCCCACCTCCCGTGCCTCCGCCGCGCTGACCCGGTCCGAGGAACGGGTCGCGACGCGCGCCTCCCGCGGCCTGACCAACCACGAGATCGCCGCTGACCTCGCCGTCAGCGTCCGGGCCGTGGAGAAGCACCTGACCGGCGTCTACCGCAAGCTGGGGGTGCCGGGCCGCGCGGCGCTCCGCCGGCTCCGGGAGAGTGGTTCCGATCGTATCGCCTGACCAGTCGGGGAGCGGCGCACCGCCGCCCGGGGACCGGCTGGCCGCGATGCTGCGCCACGAACCGCCCGGCGTGGTCGAGCTGGCCAGGGCCGTCGCCGTGCTCGAGCCGGACGCCGATGCCGGCACTCGCGCCCGGGTGGCCGGGCTGGACGACGTGGCGGCCGCCCACGCCGCGGAGCGCCTCGTGGAGCTGGGGGTGCTCGACGGGCACCGGTGCGGGCACGATCCGGCCCGCACCGCCGTTCTCGAGGCCGCCGGTGCGGACCGGTGCCGCCGACTGCACGCCCGCGCCGCCCGGGTGCTCGACAGCGAGGGTGCACCGCTCGACCGGGTGGCCGACCACCACCTGGCGGCCGGGCCGCCCCGGGACGGGGGCGTGGTCGAGCTGCTGCACGTCGCGGCCGCCCGCGCGGAGCAGCGCGGTGACCGCGTACGGGCGAGACGTCTGCTGGAGCACACGCTGACCGGGCCGGTGGGCGGCCGTCGGCGGGCCGCACTGCTGGTGGACCTCAGCGTCGTCGAGCGGGTCGCCGCCCCGGCGACGGCCCGCGGCCACCTGGTCGAGGCGCTGTCCCTGCTGCCCTGCGCGCGGGAACGGGCCGAGCTGCTCGCGCGGACGGTCGCCCGGTCGCCCGGGGGCGCGGTGGACCTCGCCCCGCTGCTGGAGGACGTCCTGCGTGACCTGGCCGACGCGGGCACGGGGACGAGCGGGCAGGACCGTGAGCTGCGCCAGCGGCTGGAGGCGCTGGTGCTGCACGCCGCCTGCGAGGACCCCTCGGGTGCCGCCCGGGTCTGGGAATGGGTCGCGCGGACCGATCCCGGCGAGCTGGGGGCGGGAGCCGGCGCCGACGTGCTGCGCAGCGCCCACCTGCTCTTCTCCGCGCTGGCCCTGCACACCGACGCCGCGACGGCGGCTGCCCGGACCGCCGAGGCGATGCCCGCAGACCTGGAGGACGACGCGTACCTGCACCCGATGCAGGTGGCGGCGCTCGGCCTGCTGTGCTGGGCCGAGGCCACCACCGGTCTCGACGGTGTCCGTCGACGGACCCTCGACGCCGCCCACCGCACGCACCGGACGGACGTCGAGGCGTTCCTGCGTGGGGTCGACGCGATGCTGCTGTTGCGGCGCGGGCAGGTGCCTGCGGCGCTCGCCGCCGCCCGGGCCTCGCTCGACGTGCTGACCGGTGCGACCCGGTTGATGGTGCTCCGCGCGGCGACACTGGCCCTGGTCGAGCTGGGGCGGACGGCGGAGGCGGAGCGGTTGCTCGCTCCGGTCGACGACCGGAGCAGCGCCGACCGGACCTGGCGGTGGAACTACCTGCTCGACGCCCGTGCCGCGGTTCTCGCGGCGACCGGGCGGACCCGCGAGGCGCTCGCGCTGACGCTGGAGTGCGGACATCGCCTGATGGCTGTCGGGATCGTCAACCCGGTGGTGCTCGACTGGCGACGGCGGGCCGTCGAGCTCCACCACGAGCTCGGTGAGCACGAGGCGGCGACGGCGGCGGCCGAGGAGTACGTCACGCTCTGCCGGCTGTGGGGGCCCGAGGGGTACGGCGGTGCGGCGCTACGGGTGCTGGGGCTCGTGCAGGGCGGGGAGCGGGGACTCGCGACGCTGCATTCGGCCCGTGCCGAGCTCGGCGCCTCGCCGCTGGCCCTCGACCGGGCACGGTGCACGGTGGACCTGGGCGCGCGGATGCGCGCGCACGGCGCCGCCGGCGAGGCGCGTGCCCTGCTGCGGCACGGGCTGGAGCTGGCAGTCGACTGCGGCGCTCCGATCCTGGCGGCTCGCGCCCGCACCGAGCTCGCGGCCGCCGGCGGGCGGCCGCGGCGCGGCGGCTCGTCCTCCCTGACACCGGCCGAGCTCGGTGTCGCCCGGCTGGCCGCAGGGGGAGCGACCAACCGGGACATCGCCGCGGTGCTGGGGACGTCACAGCGGGCGGTCGAGGGACACCTCACGCGGGTCTACCGCAAACTGGAGATCGACGGTCGCGAGGGGTTGGCATCCGCACCGGGTCTGCGGGTCGGTACCTGTCGACCGGGTGGGCAGGGTGACGTCGATGCTCCGACCCGGGCGGTCGCGCCACGGCCGTAGTCGCCGCACGGAAGCGCCCGGATCTGGGAGTCGTACACTCCGAATCCCCGTCGTACCGGGACGTCGCCGAGCGATCTCTCGCCGAGGGGCCCGACGACGGAGATCAGCAGACCGCCGGCTCCTCGAGGCCGTGGACGACGGGCATGATCGCTTCGAGGGACAGGGCGACGCTCACCAGGTCGATCGGGTCCGCCTCCGGGGCGCGGTACTCCGCCACCAGCAGCGGCCCGGCGACGAGCAGCAGCGCATGACCGGGACCGCGATCAGGAAGACCGAGGCCCACCGGAAGACCTGCCGCAGTGCGCCACCGATCACCGGGCCGAGTGCGCTGCCGACCGGGAACATCGTGACCCACAGCCCGATGGCCATGTCCCGCCCGGCGCCCGATGCGGTCGCCCAGGCTGCCCATCGTGCCGAGTAGGCCGGCGATCATGAAGCCGTGGATGTCGATGATGCCCAGCATCTGCTGCGCCGTGGCGCCGAGGCCCGGGGTGATGGCCGGGCCGGCCAGGTGCATATTCACCTACCGTCGGTACACGAGTTCGGGAGGGTCCATGACCGGAGTACGGATCCGGCAACGGGAGCAGACGCGGAAGGCCTTGATCCACGAGGCGCGGACGCTGTTCGCGCAGCGTGGCTACGGCGCGGTCGGACTGGCCGAGATCGTGGTCGCCGCGGGCGTCACCAAGGGCGCCCTCTACCACAGCTTCGACGGCAAGATCGGCCTGTTCCGCGAGGTCCTGGCCCAGGTCCAGGCGGAGGTGGCCGACCGTGTGTCCACATCGGTCTCCTCCGGTGCGGACCCCTGGACCTCGTTTGTCGCCGGCTGCCGGGCGTTCCTCTCGGTGTCCAACAACCCGGAGCTGTCGCGGATCATGCTCATCGACGGGCCCGCCGTCCTCGGCTGGTCGGAGTGGCGCCGGTTGGACGAGCAGACCTCCGCGCGTCATCTGGCGGAGTCGCTGCAGCAGCTCGTCGATGACGGGGTGATCGTGTCCCAGCCCGTCGAGCCGCTGACCCGGCTGCTGTCCGGCGCGATGAACGAGTCCGCTCTGTGGCTGGCCGAGTCCGGGCGTGCGGGGGACGGGGAAGCCGTCTGGAACGTCTTCCACGGACTGCTGTGTTCGCTCCGCGAGCGGCAGCCGCACGGGCCCGGTCGCGGCACGGCTGGTCAGGCGTCGGTGGTCCCGTCGGCGTCCGACGGTTCGGAGGCGTAGCGCCCCATCGGCTCGGCTCGTTCACCTCCGACGGTCCGGGCCGTACGCCGCGATCCGCTCCAGCGGCAGCGGCTCCAGCTCGTCGATCGTCAGCACCCCGTCCGGGAACGGCGCGAGGTAGGGCGCCTGCGGCTGCGACTCCCCGGCGTTGCGCAGGCCGCCGACGACGTCCGCCCCGAGCTCCCGCGCGAGGGCGACGTCGGCCGCCCCCGGCGCGACGACCGACGAGCGGGCCGGGGAGACCGGTGGGGGACACACACCCCGACAGTCGTCCGCGGGCGGCTCCGATTTCCGGGGAGCGGCGTCCCCACACCCGCAGCGGTCCGGCGGCCCCGCGCGCAGACGCGCCCGGGGCCTGCGGCACCCGTGACGGACCGCCGGGGAGCCCACCGGGGCACGTGACGTGCCGCGTCGTTCCCGGTAGGTTCTGCTAGTGAACAGCTGATCACCTCACGACGGCGTGGGTGCGCGGAGCGCGGTCGTGGCCGAGGAGGACCCGCCGATGAACATCGCCACGCTCCTGCGCCGCAGTGCGGCCGACCACCCGGCGGACGTCGCGCTCCGGCTGGACGACGTGGAGATCGACTACGCCGGGTACGCCGAACGCGGCGCCCGCTTCGCCGCGCACCTGAGGCACACCGGGGTCGAGCCGGGGGAGCGGGTCGGGTTCCTCCTGCCGAACTGCCCCGAGTACCTGGTCGGGCTGCTCGGCACGTGGCAGGCCGGCGCGGTCGGCGTGCCGCTCAACCGGATGTTCCCCGACGCGGCGCTCCGCCACGTCGTGCGCGACTCCGGGCTGCGGGTGCTCGTGCTGCCCGCCGCGGACCGGGACCGGGTCGCCGCGCTGCTGGGCGACGAGTGCCCGGAGCTGCTGACGACCGACGGGTTCGCCGCGGCCCTGGCGGCCCACGAGCCCGCGGCCGACGTGCTGCCCCGGCTCGACGGCGAGGACGCCTGCATCATGTACACCTCGGGCTCGACCGGGGTGCCGAAGGGCGTGCGGCAGACCCACCGCAACCTCGCCGCCGAGGCGGAGGGCGCCATCGGCCGCTACCGGCTCACCGCCGCCGACCACGTGCTGAACTGCATGCCGCTGTTCCACGTCGGCGGCCTGCAGCTGGCGAGCCTGCCGTTGCTGCTGCTCGGCGGGCAGATCACGTTCATGCCGCGCTGGGACGTCGTGCGGTGGCTGGAGCTGGCCCAGGAGCTGCGTCCGACCTTCGGTGGCCTGATCTCCACGATGATGATCGACGTCGGCAACCGGACGGTGGGGTCGCCGGTGGTGCTCGACTCCTTCCGGATCTGCATGTTCGGCGGTTCCCGCACCCCCACGGCCGCGATCGAGCGGCTCGAGGCGGGGACCGGGATCGCGGGCGTGGAGATCTACGGCCAGACCGAGCAGAACGGCCTGGTGGTCACCTACGGCCCGGACGACGTGCGGCGTCCGGACTCGATGGGCACCCCGCTGGAGCAGATCGTGCGCACGCGGCTCGTACCCGTCGGCGGCGGCCCGGACCTGCGCCCGGGGGACGAGGGTGTCGGCGAGCTCTGGGTCCGGGGGGACGCGGTCACCCCGGGGTACTGGAACATCGACGTCCCGGAGAAGTGGTCGGCGGACGGCTGGTTCCGCACCGGTGACCTGATGTCGCAGGACGCGGACGGCTACCTGTACTACGTCGACCGGATCGACGACATGATCGTCTCGGGTGGGGAGAACGTGTTCCCGCAGATGGTGGAGGAGCACCTCGCCGCCCACCCCGACCTGGCCGAGGTCGCGGTGATCGGCACCGCCCACGAGCGCTGGGTCGAGCAGGTGACCGCGGTGGTCGTCCCCACCAAGCCGGGTGTCACCGTGGAGCAGATCGCCGCCTGGTGCGCCGCCGACCCGAACCTGCGGGGGATGCACGGACCCAAGCGGATCGAGATCGTCGACGCGCTGCCCCGCACGGGCAGCGGCAAGCTCGACCGGCCCGAGCTGCGCGCGATGTTCCCCTGACCCGGCGCGGGGCCGCCGCCACGGTCAGCCGGGTAGCAGGGCGACGGGGATGTCGACGAGGCGGCTGCGCAGGTACTCGCCCAGCCCCTTGGCCTGCGGGTCGGGGCGGGTGGCGGAGGCGACGCCCGCCCCCAGGATCCCGATCACGACGATGTTCAGCGCGCGCAGGTTCGGCAGGTCGAAGCGGCGGATCTCCAGCCCGGCGGCCTCCGGCAGCAGCTCGCGGACGCGCTCGACGGTGAGGTGGCCGCGCAGCCACGTGTACTCGTCGTCGGTGCGGGTCCAGAGCCCGATGTTCGCGTTCCCGCCCTTGTCGCCGGAGCGGGCCGCCGCGATCTCGCCCAGCGGCAGCAGCCGGGTGGGCCCCGCCACGGATGCCGGCACGACCGGTTCGGCCGGGGCGGGGACCCCGGCGGTGACCGGGCTGTGCGGCACCGGTGTCGTGGTGCCGTCGGGCAGCGTGACCCGGTGCTCCACCTCGGAGGCGGGCACGAGGGACGGCCAGTAGACGCCGAAGGCGCTCTCGGACGAGGGCGGCGTCGTGGTGTGGAAGCCCGGATAGCCGCCGAGGGCGAGCTCCATCGTGGTGTTGGAGAAGGCCCGCCCGACCGTGCGTCGGTCGGGATCCTTCACGGTGACCCGCAGGTGGGCGGTGGCCTCGGCGTTGGTGGGGGCGTCGGGGTGGTCGAAGCGCAGCAGCTGCGCGTCGAACTCGGCGAAGCGCTCCCGCCCGCCCAGCAGCTCGACGAGCTGCTGCTCGGCCCAGGCGGCCTTCTCCTCGATCCGGGTGCCGGTGAGCACGAGGGTCATGGTGTTGCGGTAGCCGCCCTCGTAGTTCAGCGCCACCTTGAGCCGGTCGGTGGGCGCGCTGCCTCGGGTGCCGGAGATCAGTACGCGGTGCTCGCCGTCCTGCGTGAGCTGCAGCGAGTCGAAGTGCGCCACGGCGTCCGGGCCGAGGTAGGCGGGTTCGCCGATCTCGTAGAGCAGCTGGGCGGTGACGGTGCCCGGCGAGACGAGCCCGCCGGTGTCCGCGTGCTTGGTGATCACGCTGGACCCGTCGGCGGCGACCTCGGCGATCGGGAAGCCGGGGTAGCGGCGGTCGGTGATCTCCTCGAAGAAGGAGTAGTTCCCGCCGGTGGCCTGCGGGCCGCACTCGATGACGTGCCCGGCGGCCATGGCGCCGGCGATCGCGTCGAAGTCGGTGCGCTCCCAGCCGTGCCACCACGCGGCGGGGCCGACGACCACGGAGGCATCGGTGACCCGCCCGGTGACGACGACGTCCGCATCGGCGCGCAGGGCCTCGGTGATGCCCCATGCGCCCAGGTAGGCGTTGGCGGACACCGGGTTCACCCCCGCGTCGGCGAGCGTGACGCCGGTGTCGAGGTGGGCCAGGGTGTGCCCGGCGGCCTGGATGTCGTCGAGCCGGTCGACCAGGTCGTCGCCGTGCACGTAGGCGATCCGCGGGGCGAGGCCGAGCCGCTGCGCCAGGGCGGTGAGGTCGGACGCCAGCCCGGCGGGGTTGAGCCCGCCCGCGTTCGACACGATCCTGATGCCGCGGTCCAGGCAGGTGCCCAGCACGTGCTCGACCTGGGTGAGGAAGGTCTTCGCGTAGCCGCCGGTCGGGTCCTTCCGCCGCGCCTTGTAGAGGATCAGCATCGTCAGCTCGGCGAGGTAGTCGCCGGTCAGCACGTCGATCGGCCCGCCCTCGACCATCTCCCGCGCGGCGGTGATGCGGTCGCCGTAGAAGCCGGAGCAGTTGCCGATGCGCACCGGTGCGCGGGTCATGCGGGCCCTCCTGCGGGGGTACGGGTCGGGGCGGGGAACGCCGCGGTGACGGCGCCGGGGGCGCGGCCGGGGCCGGGCGGGTTGGCGAAGGTCTGGGCGATCGAGACCCAGTCGGCGGCGACCGGCCCGGTCGTGGCCACGTCGGTGTCGTCGGGGTGCCTGCGCTGGGTCGCGACCAGGCAGAAGCCCAGGGCGGAGCCGGTGACCCGGTCCGCGGCGTCCTCCGGGCCCCAGGTCCACAGCGCGCCGGAGGGGGCGACCAGCTCCACCCGCACGGGCGCCTCCGGGACCTCACGGCCGTTGTTGCGGAAGGTGAAACCGAAGGTCTGCACCCCCAGGTGGGCGACGTGGCGCAGCCGGTCCGTCGGCTCCCGGAGCATCCCGAGTGCGTCGGCGACGTCCTGGCCGTGCGCCCAGGTCTCCATCAGCCGGGCGGTGACGGAGGACAGGGCGCTCATGTCCGGCCCGTACCAGGGCAGCCGGGTCTTCGGCCCGATGCCGCGGAAGGTGCTGACGAGGGCGTCGCGGGCCCCGGCGAACCAGGCCCGGACCTCCTCGGCCCGCAGACCCGCGTGGTCCGCGGCGATCCGGTCGGGGAAGCCGGGCCCGAGCTCCTGCAACCCGTCCGCCCGCGTGCGGAAGGTCGCCGGGTCCGTCGCCGCGAGGGTGGCCGCCTCGTCGAACCAGGCGAGGTGGGTGAGCTGGTCGCGGACGGTCCAGCCCTCGGCCGGCGTGGGGCCGCCGATGGCGGCGTCGTCGAGATCGGCGACCATCGCGCGGACGACCGCGCTCTCGGCCTCCAGGTCGTCGAGGACCGTCTCCATGGTCACCATGGTCAGGCCCCCTGCCAGACGGGGGCACGCTTCTCCCGGAACGAGAGCGGGCCCTCCTGGGCGTCCTGCGACAGGTAGACCGGTTCCCAGATCTCCTCGGCACGCTCGTAGGCCTCGGCGCGGGTGTGGCTCGCCGACAGGTACACGGTCCGCTTGGCCGCGAGCACCGACAGCGGGGCGTTGGCCGCGATCCGCTCGGCCAGCCGCTGGGTGTGCCCGCGCAGCTCGGCGGCGGGCACCACGTCGTTGACCAGCCCGTGGCCCTGCGCCTCGGCCGCGCCGATCGGGTCGCCGGTGAGCAGGATCTTCATCGCGACCCGCGGCGGGACCAGCCAGGACAGCGGCGCGGCCCACGGGGAACCGCGACCGATCCTGACCTCGGACACCGCGAAGCGGGCGTGCTCGGCGGCCACCACCAGGTCGCACTGCTGGGCCAGGAGGAACCCGCCGCCGTAGGCGATCCCGTTGACCGCCGCGATCGTCGGCTTGGGGACGTCGATGTTGCGGCCGAGCTGGGGCAGGAAGTCCGGGGGCGGGACCCGGAGCGCGACGTCGTTCATCTCCTTGAGGTCGCCGCCCGCGCAGAACGCCTTCTCCCCGGAGCCGGTCAGCACCAGGACCTTCGCCGTGTCGTCGGCGTTGAACCGGTGGACGCCGTCGAACAGGCCCTCGCGGACGGCCCTGCTGAGGGCGTTGCGGGCCTCGGGGCGGTCGATCGTCAGCCAGGCGACGCCGTCGGTCACCTCGTAGGTCACGTCGCTCATGTCAGGCCTGCGCCTCCTCGATGACGGCGAGGACCTCGCCGGACTCCACGGTGTCCCCGACCTGCACGCCCAGCTCGGCGACGGTGCCGGCGACCGGGGCGCGCACCAGGTGCTCCATCTTCATGGCCTCGAACACCACGACGACCGCACCCCGCTCGACCTGCTGCCCGACCCCGGCCGCGACCCGGACGACGGTGCCGGGCATGGGCGCGAGCAGCGAGCCGGGGGCGGCGTCGGTGCCGGGCTCGGGCAGCCGGGCCCGCTCGGTCAGCGTGGTGGCGCCGAGCGCGCTGTCGACGTGGACGGTGTCGCCGACGCGGTGCACCCGCACGGCGCGCCGCACACCGCCGACCTGCAGGTCGACCCGTTCCGCGGTGGCGGCGAGCACGGCCGCGCCCGGGAGCGCGGTCCCGTTCACGCCGGCCTCGAGCGTGCCGCGGCCGAGCCGGTAGGTCACGTCGAGGTCGGTGTCGCCGGCCCGGTACTCCGCGTGCTGGAAGGCGCTGCGGACGTTCCGCCAGCCCGACGGCACCGGCTGCTGGACCGCGGCGCCCGCCCGGCGGCCCGCCTGGTCGGCCAGGGCGGCGACGAGGGCGTGCACGACGAGGGTGGACTCCGCCGGGGTGCCGACGAGTGCGGTGGGCTGATGGCGGGTGAGGTAGCCGGTGTCGGTCCGCCCGGCCAGGAACTCCGGCTCGCGCAGGACGGCGACGAGCAGGTCCCGGTTGGTGACCGGGCCGTGGATCTCGGCCTCGGACAGCGCCCGCGCGAGCTTCCGGGCGGCCTCGGTGCGGGTGCGGCCGTGCGCGATCACCTTGGCCAGCATCGGGTCGTAGTGCGTCCCGACCACCGAGCCGTCCCGCACACCGGTGTCGACGCGCACACCGGTCAGGGCGGGCACGGAGAACCGGTGGAGGGTCCCCGACCCGGGCAGGTAGTCCCGGCTCGGGTCCTCGGCGTAGAGCCGGGCCTCGATCGCGTGCCCGGTGATGGTGGCCCCGGTGACCTCCACGGGCAGCGGCTCGCCCTCGGCGACCGCGATCTGCAGCGCCACCAGGTCGAGGCCGGTGATCTCTTCGGTGACCGGGTGCTCGACCTGCAGACGGGTGTTGACCTCGAGGAAGAAGAACTCGCCGTCCTGCGCCATGACGAACTCGACGGTCCCGGCGCCGGTGTAGCCGATCGCCGCACCCGCGGCGACGGCGGCGTCCCCGAGACGGGTGCGCAGCGCGTCGTCGACGGCGGGGGAGGGGGCCTCCTCCACGATCTTCTGGTATCGGCGCTGGATCGAGCACTCCCGCTCGAACAGGTGCACCACGGTGCCGTGCGTGTCGCCGAAGATCTGCACCTCGACGTGGCGCGGGTCCTCGACGAACCGTTCGAGGAACACGGTGCCGTCGCCGAAGGCCGACGCGGCCTCGCGCCGGGCCCCGGTCACGGCGTCGACCACCTCGGACGCGGAGCGGACGATGCGCATACCGCGTCCGCCACCGCCGAAGGCGGCCTTCACCAGCAGCGGGTAGCCGATGCCGTCGGCGAGGGCGGAGACGGCGGCGGCGTCGGCCTGTGCGGCGTCGTCGATCGTGGCGCCGGGCAGGACGGGCACGCCCGCCTTCTCCATCAGCTCCTTCGCCGCGATCTTCGAGCCCATCGCCTCGATGGCCTCGACCGGCGGGCCCACGAACGTGATGCCGGCGGCCGCGCAGGCGCGGGCGAAGTCCGCGTTCTCGGACAGGAAGCCGTAGCCGGGGTGGATCGCGTCGGCGCCGGTGAGCAGCGCGGCCTCGATGATCAGGTCGGCGCGCAGGTAGGTCTCCGACGGGGCGGCGCCGGGGAGCCGCACCGCCTCGTCGGCGGCCTCGACGAACAGGGCGTCGGTGTCCGGGTCGGAGTGGACGGCGACCGTGACGATGTCCAGGGCCCGCGCGGAGCGGATGATCCGTTCGGCGATCTCCCCGCGGTTGGCCACCAGCAGCTTGTGGATGGTCATGCCTCACTCACATCCGGAAGACGCCGTAGCCACGCTGGCCGGCGACGATGTTCGAGTGCGCGGTCGACAGGGCGATGCCGAGCACGGTGCGGGTGTCACGGGGGTCGATCAGGCCGTCGTCGTAGAGCCGGGCCGTGACGAAGAAGGCGTGCGACTCCTGCTCGATCTGGGCCTCGACGGCGGCGCGGTTGCGCTCGTCGGCCTCGGCGTCGAACTCCCGGCCCGACGACGCGGCGGACTGCCTGGCGACGATCGACATCACGCCGGCGAGCTGCGCGGCGCCCATGACGGCGAGCCGGGAGCCCGGCCAGGCGAACATCAGCCGCGGGTCGTAGGCGCGTCCGGACATGCCGTAGTTCCCGGCGCCGAAGGACGCGGCCAGGTTCAGCGTGATGTGCGGGACCTTGCTGTTCGCCACCGAATTGATCATCTTGGAGCCGTCCTTGATGATCCCGCCCTGCTCGTAGCTCTTCCCCACCATGTAGCCGGTGGTGTTCTGCAGGAAGATCAGGGGCGTGTCCGTCTGGTTCGCCAGCTGGATGAACTCCGAGGCCTTCTTGGCCTCCTCGCTGAACAGCACGCCGCGGGCGTTGGCGAGGATGCCCACGGGGTAGCCGTGGATCGACGCCCAGCCGGTGACGAGGCTGGTGCCCCATAGCGGCTTGTAGTCGCCGAACCGGGAGCCGTCGACCACGCGGGCGATCACCTCGCGCGGGTCGAAGGGCACCTTGATGTCCGACGGCGCGATGCCCAGCAGCTCGTCGGGGTCGTGGACCGGCTCGTCGGCGGGCAGCGTGGGACCGGGGCCGAGCTTGCGCCAGTTGAGTTCGGAGACGATCCGGCGCCCGATCCGGATGGCGTCGCGCTCGTCGACGGCGAAGTGGTCGCACAGGCCGGAGACCCTGGCGTGCATCGCGGCGCCGCCGAGCTCCTCGTCGTCGGACTCTTCTCCGGTGGCCATCTTCACCAGCGGCGGGCCGCCGAGGAACACCTTGGCCTGCTGGTCGACCATCACGGCGTGGTCGCACATGCCGGGCACGTAGGCGCCGCCCGCGGTGGAGTTGCCGAAGACGAGCGCGATCGTCGGGATCGCCATCGACGACAGCTCGGTCAGATCGTGGAAGATCTTGCCCGCGGGCACGAACAGCTCGGACTGGGTGGGCAGGTCCGCCCCGCCGGACTCGACGAGGTTGATCGTGGGGAGCCGGTTGATGCGCGCGATCTCCAGGGCGCGCAGCGTCTTCCGCAGCGAGTACGGGTTCATCGCGCCACCGCGGACGGTGGGGTCGTGGGCGATGATCATGCACTCGACGCCGGAGACGACGCCGATCCCGGTCACGATGGAGGCGCCCACGGTGAACGGGGTGCCCCAGGCCGCGAGCGAGGAGAGCTCGAGGAACGCGGCGTCGCGGTCGAGGAGCAGCTCGATGCGCTCCCGGACGAGCAGCCGCCCGCGGTCGCGGTGGCGCTGCTGGTAACGCTCGCCGCCCCCGGCGATGGCGGTCCGGACCTGCTCGTCGAGCTCGGCCAGCACCGCCTCCGCGTGCGCGCGGTTGGCGAGGTAGACCTCGTCCGAGGTGTCGAGCGCGGAGCGCAGGACGGTCGTCACGGGTGTCCCCCCTGGTCCGAGCGGGCCGGGCCCGGGCCGTGTTCCCGGAGGTCCCTGTGCCCGGAGCTCTCCCGAACGTCCACATCGACTCCTCTGCGCATCCGGCCGGCCGGGCGTCGTCGCCCGCAACGAGTGCATCGTCGTTCACTAACCATGCCGGTGGCAAGTCCTGTCGCCAGCGCCGGCCGGGCCCGGCGCGGGCGCGTCCGGAACCGCGTGGGCGGCCCGGCCGCGGCGTCGCGCCGGCGCCGGGGAAGTTGTGAACGACGAGTGACTAAGGGCTTGTGGTCGGCAGGTGATGCCGCGATGCTGTCCGCCTCAGGTGAGCTCGGCAAGGAGGCTGGTGTGGACCTGCAGGGACAGCTCGGGACGATCGATGTCACGCGCCTGCGCGGACGGCGTGCGGTGAACCGCTGGGAGCGGACCTCGGTCGGGGACGTGTTCGAGCGTCTGACCTGGAGCTACCCCGAGAAGACCGCGATCACCGGCCGGCCCGGTGCCTACGGCGAGGAGCGGTTCGCCTCCGTCACCTACCGCGAGGCCGACGGGATCACCAGCCAGGTCGCCCACGCCCTCGCGGCCCGGGGGCTGGAGCCGGGCGCGCGGGTGCTGCTGTTCTGCGAGAACTCCGTCGAGGCCTACCTGGCCAAGGTCGGTGTCGCGAAGGCGGGCATGGTGGCCGTACCGGTGAACCCCGCCCTCGCCCCGGACGTGCTCGAGCACCTGATTGGACAGGCCGAGCCGGGCCTGGCCATCGTCGACGCGGAGCTGTGGCCGCGGGCCGAGCAGGCGTTCACCGCCACCGGCCTGCGGGTCGGCGCCACGATCGCGATCGGCGGCGGGCCCGTCGCGGGGAGCCCGAGCTTCGGGGGTCTCCTCGACGGTCTGCCGACGACCGAGCCCGACGTCGAGATCCACGCGGACGACATCTGGGAGATCCTCTACACCTCGGGCACGACGGCGATGCCCAAGGGCGTGATGATCTCGCACGGGTCGACCCACCTCGCCGCGCTGAACTTCACGGTCTCGCTGACCCGCGGCCTGCGGGTGGAGACCGACCTCAGGGTCGCCACCGCGCTGCCGATGATCTACCACGTCGGCGACCAGATCTTCACCTTCTCGGCGTTCCTGGCCGGTGGCTCCCTGGTGCTCGGCCGGCGCCCGCTGCCCGACCAGCTCGTGGCCACGATCGCCGAGGAGCGCCCGACCGCGCTGTGGGCGGGCTCCCCGCAGTTCGTCGCCGCGATCGACGCCGTGGCGGAGCGGACGGGCGCGGACCTGTCCAGCCTGACCGTGCTGGTGTACGGCTGGGGAGCCCTCGAACCGGCCGTGTACGCGCGGCTGCAGGACCGGGCCCCCGGTCTCGTGGTGCTGGGCATCTTCGGGCAGACCGAGGCGATCGCCTGCCACCGGTTCTGGCCCGCCACGTGGAGCGAGGTCTACGCGCGGACGGCTCCGTCGGTGAACTACGTCGGCGTCCCGAGCCCGCTCCTCGCCTCCGACGTCGTCGACGAGACCGGGGTGTCGGTCCGGGACACCCCGCACGTCCCGGGCGAGGCGGTGTACCGCAGCCCCGTCGTCACGGCGGGCTACTACCTGAACGAGGAGGCCACGCGGGAGGCGTTCCGCGGAGGCTGGTTCCACTCCGGGGACAGCGCATCCGTCGACGAGGACGGTCTGCGGATCATGGTGGACCGCTTCAAGGACATCGTGAAGTCCGGTGGCGAGAACGTCTCCAGCCTGCGGGTGGAGTCCGTCCTGCACGGGCACCCGGCCGTGGAGAAGGCGGCGGTGATCGGGCTGCCGCACCCCCGCTGGGGCGAGGCCGTCACGGCGGTCGTCGTGCTGCGGGAGGGCGCGGAGGCCGACGCGGAGTCGATCATCGCGCACTGCCGGGCGACGCTGGGCGGGTACGAGACGCCGAAGGCGGTCGTGTTCGTGGACGGCCTGCCCGAGACCGTGGGCGGGAAGGTCCTGAAGTACCGGCTCCGGGCGCGGCACGGCGCCCTGTTCGAGCAGGTCTGAGCGCGGACGTTGCGCCCCCGGCGCGGCCGGCCCGCGGCCCCGCCGGGGCGGGCCGCGGGACGACCGGCACACCGGTCACGCCCAGCGCAGCGGGTCGTCCTCCAGTGCGGAGCGGTCCCAGCGCCCGAGGTCCGCGGCGGCCCCGTAGGTCGTGCGGAGGAACTCGGCGACCGCGCGGTCCGGGTCCGGTGCGGCGCGGGCGATCTCGTAGGGCAGCAGGAACTGCTGGAAGTCCGCGCTGTAGAAGGCACCGTCGGGGCCGACCGGGGCCTCGGCGAAGCCGTCGGGCGCGGGGTAGGCGTAGGAGTAGAAGGCGCCCTCCTCGCCGCCACCGGGCCAGAAGCCGCAGCTGGACAGCTCCCGCGAGTAGCCCTCGACCATGACCCAGTCGCCGCAGTTGGGCACTCCGCCCGGGTGCGGTGGCGCCGTCCGACCGGAGAAGCGGGTGCAGGCCAGGTCCATGCCGCCCCAGAAGAAGTGCACCGGGCTGACCTTGCCGACGAAGTGCGACCGGAACTCACCGATCACCCGGTTCGCCTGCAGCAGCTGCCGCCAGAACAGGGTGGCCGCCTCGGCGTCGTAGGAGGCGTGGGTGTGGTCCTCGGCGAACGGGATCGCCGGGTCGACCTCGTTGGGGTGCGGCCGGATCGGCGCGGAGACCCCGAGCCTGTCGAGCACGTCCAGGACCGTGCCGTAGAACTCGGCGACCGGCATCGGCGCCAGCCCGAAGCCGAGCGCGCCGCCGTCGCTGCTGCGGACCTCGAGCCGGTGGCCCAGCAGGTCCAGCTCGATCTCGAAGGCCCCGGTGCCGAACGGGACCGCCGACGTCGTCAGCCCGCGCGGGCCCACGTACAGCGTCACCTGCCACCAGTGGTTGAGCAGCGGGGCGTGGGCCATGCGGATCTTGCCCACGATCTGGGTCCACATGTGCAGGGTCTCGCGGGTGGCGGTCCAGTCCGCCACGCGCAGGCTCGGCCAGCTCGTCGTGGTGCTGCTCATCGGGTCTCCTCGTGGGCGTGGGTCGGCCGTCGCCCGCGTCAGCGGTACTCGGGGTTGGTGTGCCCGGGGTGGGTGCCGTCGTCCCAGGCCGTGCGCTGGTTGCCGTGGGCCGGGAACCCGCCCGCGCCCCGGATCATCGCAGCGAGGTGCATCAGGTTGTAGGTCATGAACGCGATGTTGCGGTTGGTGAAGTCGTTCTCCGGACCGCCGGATCCCTCGTCCAGGTAGGACGGGCCGGGGCCGACCTCGCCGAGCCAGCCGGCGTCGGCCTGGGGCGGGACGGTGAACCCGATGTGCTGGAGGCTGTAGAGGATGTTCATCGCGCAGTGCTTGAGGCCGTCCTCGTTGCCGGTGAGCAGGCACCCGGCGACGCGGCCGTAGTAGGCGTACTGGCCGCGGGGGTTCAGCACGCCCGAGTGGCCGTACAGGCGCTCGATGACCCGCTTCGTCACGGAGCTGTTGTCGCCCAGCCAGATCGGCCCGCCGATGACGAGGATGTCGGCGGCGAGGACGCGGTCGAGCAGTGCGGGCCACGCGTCGGTGTCCCAGCCGTGCTCGGTCATGTCGGGGCGGACGCCGGTCGCGATGTCGTGGTCGACGGCGCGGAACCGGTCGACGCCGACCCCGTTCGCCTCCATGATCTCGATGCTGCGGTCGATGACGCCCTGGGTGTGGCTGCGGCCGGGGGAGCGGTTGAGGGTGCAGTTGACGTAGGTCGCACGGAGCCCGGTGAAGTCCGGACTCCCGGACGGCGCGGACGCATCGGTGGGTGCGGGGCGGGTCACCCGGCGAGTGTCGGGTCCGGCCGGTCCCGGCGGATCGGTCACCGGATCGGTCGCCGGGACGATCCGGACGACGTGGTTACGGTGGTGCGACGGATCGGCCGTGCCACGGTCGCCGGCGGGACGGGGCTGCGGGGGATCATGGAGCTGTTCGGGCGGCGTACCGAGACCGCGGCGCTGGAACGGTTGCTGGCACGCGCGGCCGGCGGCGCGGGTGCGGCGCTCGTGCTGTGGGGGGAGCCGGGAATCGGCAAGACCGCACTGGTCGACCACGTCGTCGACGCCGCGTCCGGGGTCACGGTGCTCCGGACCCGGGGTACCCGGATCGAGACGGGGCTCGCCTTCGGCGCACTGCACGCGCTGCTGTGGCCGGTGCTGGACCGGCTCGACGAGCTCCCGGACCCGCAGGCCGCCGCGCTGCGCGGCGCGTTCGGGATCAGCCGGGACCCGGCCAACCGGTTCCTCATCGGCGCGGCCGTGGTGTCGCTGCTCTCCGGCCTGGCCCGGGAGCGGCCGGTGCTCGTCGTCGTCGACGACGCGCAGTGGGTCGACGAGGCGACCGCGCACTGTCTGGGCTTCCTCGCGCGCCGGGTACGGACCGAGCCGGTCCTGGTGATCCTGACCGACCACGCGGACCCGTCCCCGGGCCCCTGGGACGGGGTGCCGGCGCTGGAGGTCGTGGGCCTCCCCGACGACGACGCCCGCCGGCTGGTCGCCGCCGCCGTCCCCGGCGCCGACGAGGCCCTCGTCGAGGGCACGGTTGCGATGGCGGGGGGCAACCCGCTCGCGCTGCAGGAGCTGCCCACCGTCGGGCGCGACGCCGACGACGGGGCGTCCGGGGAGCCGATGCCGGTGGGGCCCCGGTTGCGGCAGGCGTTCTGCGCCCGTGCCGAGGCGCTGAAACCGGCCACCCGGGCGTTGCTGCTGCTGGCGGCCGCCGAGGGGCGGGGCGACCGGCACGTCGTCGACCGGGCCGGTGCCGGGTGGGGTGTCGACGCCTCCACCTGGGACGAGGCGCTGCATTCCGGGCTGCTGCAGGCCTCGGGCGCCCGCCTCCGGTTCCGCCACCCGCTGGTCCCGGCCGCCCTCTACGATGGCGCCCCCTTCCCGGACCGCCGGGCCGCGCACCGCGCGCTGGCCGCGGCGCTGCCGCCCGAGGCCACCGAGCACCGCGCCTGGCACCTGGCGGCCGCCGCG
>NZ_JAMXSG010000057.1:0-24553 GCF_024124365.1 Pseudonocardia sp. McavD-2-B | reverse complement strand
CAGTAGATGACTGGGTTGATAGGCCGGAGATGGAAGCCCTGTGAGGGGTGGAGTTGACCGGTACTAATAGGCCGAGGGCTTGCCACAACGAGTTGTTCGCATCCACTGTGTGACCCTGAGTCCACAACCATCCATGTTCCCGGTGATCCGGGATCGTGGGGTCGGTTTGTGTGCTCGACCCCTGTCCTGAGTTTTTGGGGTGGGGTGATAGTTGGATAGTGTTGTCGGTGGTCATTGCGGTAGGGAAACGCCCGGTCCCATTCCGAACCCGGTAGCTAAGCCTTCCAGCGCCGATGGTACTGCACTCGCCAGGGTGTGGGAGAGTAGGTCGTCGCCGACATTCAACTTCATGGGATGTGCCCCGGACTGTCGAGTCCGGGGCATTTCTCATTTTCGGACTGTTTTCGGTCCGATGCGTGATGCCGGCCGGCCGGGCATCAGTGTGTCTGTTTGTGGTCCCTGGCGCGGGTCCCTCGGGGCTGGTGGTCGGGGCCGTGGAGCTCTCTTGTGGGAGTCGCATCCGGTCCTGTCGTGCCGGTGGGGTCGGCGCACCTCGCATGCCTTCCTGTGACCTCGCACCCTCTGCAGGGGCTGCGAGGTCGCAGAAATGTGTGCGACGTGGGCTGCGAGGAGGGCGGCCGGCGGGAACACCGGCCGCCGCAGGCGTCAGAGGTCGGCGCCCACGGCGTCGTCGACACACGAGAAGCCGTCGGCGCGCAGCAGCGCCGCGAGCTCGCGGTGGACCCGGGAGGGCCAGAGCAGACCGCCATAGACGAAACCGGTGTAGGCCTGCACCAGCGCCGCGCCGGAACGGATACGGCGGTAGGCCTCCTCGGCGTCGGCGATCCCGCCGACGGAGACGACGACCTGGTCGTCGTCGAGGCGGGTACGCAGCTGCCGCACGACGGCACGGGCCCGCTCGGTCAGCGGACGCCCGGACAGCCCACCCGCACCGGTGGCGGTGACGACGTCGGGCGCGGTGCGCAGACCGTCGCGGGAGACGGTCGTGTTCGTGGCGACGACCCCGTCGAGCCGCATCCGGCGGGCCAGGTCGGCGACGGCGTCGAGATCCTCCGGCGCCAGGTCGACCGTGATCTTCACCAGGAGCGGGACACGACGGTCCCGGGACACCCGGTCCAGCTCCTCGCGGACCGCGACGAGCAGCGGCTCCAGCACGTCGACCTGCTGCAGGTCCCGCAGGCCGGGGGTGTTCGGAGAGCTGACGTTGACCACGACGTAGTCGGCGTAGGCGCCCAGCGCGGCGGCGCTCGCACGGTAGTCGGAGGCGGCCTCCTCGGCGGGTACCGCCTTGCTCTTGCCGATGTTGACCCCGAGCACCGGCATCCCCGGTCCGGAGCGGGCTCGCAGCGCTGCGAGACGGGGCCCGACGGTCCCGGCCCCGGAGTTGTTGAAGCCCATCCGGTTGACCAGCGCGGCGTCGTCGACGAGCCGGAACAGGCGGGGCCGCGGGTTGCCGGGCTGCGCCCGACCGGTCACCGTGCCGATCTCGACCGCGCCGAACCCGAGCCTGCCGAGCGCGAGCACACCCTCGGCGTCCTTGTCGAAACCGGCGGCGAGACCGAGCGGGCCCGCGAACTCCAGACCCAGCACCCGGGTGCGCAACACGGGGTCCGAAGGGGCGAACCGCTCCGCGACCCGCTCACCCACGACGGGTGCGGTCCCGAGCGTGCGGACCACACCGAACCCCATCCGGTGCGCGGGTTCGGACGGGACGTGCCGGAGCACGTGGCGCATGAGGGCGTCGTACATGCCCCCATCCTCACACCGGCCTAGGAGGTGCGGCGGGACAGCCCCAGCTGGTCGAGCATGCGGCGGTCGCGCTTCGTCGGGCGGCCGGCGCCGCGGTCGCGGTGGGCGAACAACGGCTGCCCCGCGGTGCTCGGCTCCGGCGGAGTGTGGTCGATGTAGCACGCCTGCGCGATCGGAGCGCCGACCCGCTTCTCGATCACCCGGGTGACCTCGACGATCCGGTTCCGGTCGTACACCCGCACCCGCACCCGGTCGCCGACCTGTACCGTCGCCGCCGGCTTCGCGGGCCGGTCGTTGATCCGCACGTGCCCGCCCCGGCACGCCGTCGCGGCGTCGGCACGGGTCTTGGCCAGGCGCACCGACCACAGCCACCGGTCCACGCGGGTCCCCTCCATCGGACCATCGTGCCATCCGGGACGGCAGTCCGGGTCTCAGTAGTGCACGACGCCCGGTGTTCCCCCGCCCGCGGCGACGGCGTCGCCGGTGATCGCGACCGAACGGGGCGAGCACAGGAACGTGATGACGTCGGCGACCTCCGCGGCGGTCGTGATGCGGCCGATCGTCGTCGTCGCGTCCAGCTCCGCGCGGGCCTCGGCGCCGGTGATCCCGGCCGACTCCGCCCGCGCGGCGACGACGTCGGGCGTCCGCTCGGTCTCGGTGACACCGGGGTGCACGACCGTCACGTTGATGCCGTGCGGACCCAGCTCCTGCGCGAGCGCCGCCGTCATCGAGGCCACCGCCACGTTGCGCACCGACCCCACCAACGACGACGACTTCCGCGCGTTCAGGCCGCTGACGTTCACGATGCGCCCCCACCCCTGCGCCCGCATCAGCGGCGCGACCGCCCGGGCGCACCGCAGGTAGCCGAGGACCTTCGTCTCCAGCTCGACCCGCACCGCGTCGTCGGTGATCGAGGCCAGGTCGGTCGGCGGGCCCGCGCTCGCCGGCCGCGCGGCGGCGTTCACCAGCACGTCCACCCCACCGAACCGGTCGGCGACGGCGGCGACACCACGGCGGACCGCGTCGTCGTCGGTGGTGTCGACGGCGACGGCCAGCGCCTCCGGCGCACCCGCGGCGCGCAGTCCGGCCGCCGCGGCCTCCAGGGCGCCGGCGTCGCGCGCGAACAACGCCACCCGGACGCCCTCGCCCGCGAGGGCCTGCGCGGTCGCCAGCCCGATGCCGCGGCTCCCACCGGTGACGATCGCCCGGCGCCCGTTCAGTTGCAGATCCATGATTCCCACCGTGCCGCAACGATGGCGGGACCGCAGGCGTCTACGGTGTGCGGGTGGCTGAGCCGATCGACTCCGTGCTGGTGGTCTTCAACCCGGGTAGTACGGGGGACGCCGACGTGCTCGCCGAACAGCTGCGCGACGAGCTCGGCTCCGCCCGGCCCGAGCTGGCCGTGCGGCTGGTGCCCACCGAGTACGCCGGGCACGCCCGCGTCATCGCCCGCGAGGCCGCGTCCGCCGGCGGGCGCCCGCTCATCGTGTCGGCGTCCGGCGACGGCGGCTACAACGAGGTCGTCAACGGGATCATGGACGTCCCGGGCACCGACGCCTCGGCCGCCGTCCTCGCCGCCGGGAACGCCAACGACCACGACCGCGTCACCGCACGCCGTCCGCTGGTCGAGGCGATCCTCGACGGCCGCCCCGAGCCGATGGACCTGCTCGAGATGCACCGCGACGACGACCCGCCGCACTACGCGCACTCCTACATCGGGTTCGGGCTCACCCCCGTCGTCGCGCTGCAGATCGAGAAGGGCGGCAAGGGCAGCATCCGCGAGGTGATCACCACGGTGCGAGCGTTCTGGGCGTTCACCCCGTTCGAGGTCGAGTTCTCCCGCGGCGACCGGCGCCGGATCGACAACCTGGTCTTCGCCAACATCGGTGAGATGGCCAAGGTCGCCGAGCTGTCGGCCACGAGCCGTCCCGACGACGGCCGGTTCGAGGTCGTGCTGCTGGAGCACCGTCCGAAGTGGAAGCAGCTGTGGGTGGCGGCCCGGGCGGCGTTCTCCGGGCTCGGCCGTCAGCCCGCGACCTCGGACTTCCGGTTCACCGCGTGCGGGCCGATGCCGGTGCAGATCGACGGCGAGGTCGACGAGGTCGCCGGCGGCACCGCGATCCGCGTCCGCTGCGCGGCCGGGGCACTCAACGTCGTGCGCTGACCCCCGCCGTGCTCACGGGGCGAGCGTGAACTCCACCGCGCCGAGGTAGTCGCCGAAGCTCGCCCGCACCCGGGCGCCGCGGTGCACGGGCATCGGGACGGTCGTCGTCCCGGTGGTGACGACCGCGCCCGCCTCGAGCCGCAGGCCGTAGCCGGGCAGGACGTCGGCGAGCCACGCCAGCGCGACCCACGGGTCCCCGAGGACGGCCGCGCCGGATCCGGCCGCCTGCTCGTCGTCGACCTGCAGGGCGGTCGGGGTCGCGGCGAGGTCGAGATCGAGGGCGCCGGGGAGCTCCGGGCCCAGCACGAACCGGCCGGCGCACGCGGCGTCGGCCATCAGCGACGGCGCCCCCGCCGCGACGAAGTCGGTGAACCGCGACTCGGGCAGCTCCACCGCCCCGTGCACGGCCGCGACCGCGGCCCGCAGCTCCTCACGGGTCGCGTCGGCACCCACCGGCGCACCCATCACGAACGCGAACTCCGCCTCGGCGACGGCCATGTGCAGGTCGTCGGAGGGCACCACGTCACCGGGGGAGTGCCGGAACCGCTCGAACAGCGCCCCCGGCAGCGGGGTGTCCACCCCGATGTGGGCCTGCCCGGCGGGCGCGGTCGCCGCGAGCTTCCAGCCGTAGGACGGCCCGGCCCGCTCCGACAACCTGCTCTGCGCGGTGAATCCCTCGGCCAGGCTGCGCGGACGTAGCAGCTCCGGCAGTGCGGCCATCCGTTCGCCGGTGGTCCAGGCCTGCCACAACGCACCGGCGGTGCCGTCGGCCCGCACGAGGTCGACGGCGGTCGGGTCCATGCCCGCGGAGCTGTTCTCGGCACTCATCGGGGCGGCATCCTGCCAGGGCCGCGGGTCAGCCGTCGTCGCCGGTCCGGGCGCGCAGCACCTCGGCGACGCCGCGGACCCGGTCGTCGGCGAGCGCGTCCTCCAGCGACACCGGCAGCGGGATCCGCCAGTTCGGGTACTCGTCGACGGTGCCGGGCAGGTTCGGCTGCCGTGTCTCGCCCAGCACGTCGTAGAGGGAGGCCAGGACCAGCCGCGACGGTGCCGACGCCAGCAGCGCGTGCAACGCGACGACGATCGTGTCCTCGTCGGTCTCGTCCGGGGAGTCGAGCAGCCCCTCCGAGGTCAGCAACGCCAGCAGCTCGTCCCGTTCGGCTCCGGCCCTGGCCTCCTCGGTCGTCGGGTCGTCGAGGAGCCCCAGCTCGGCGCGCACCCGCACCTGCTCACCGGCCAGGAACCCGGGCGCGGTCGGCAGGTCGTGGGTGGAGATCGTCGCGACCGACCGCTCGGGCCAGCGACGCGGCGGGCGGAGCGGGCCGTCGTCGCCTCCGGTCACCGGATCGGGGTCGCGGGAGAACCACAGCACCGTCGAGCCCAGCAGGTTCCGCTCGGCCATGTCCTCGCGGATCCGCGGGATCACCGTGCCCAGGTCCTCGCCGACGACCAGCGCGCCCGCGCGGTGGGCCTCCAGCAGCAGCACCGCGAGCATCGCGTCGGCGTCGTAGTGGACGTAGGTGCCGCGGTCGGCCGTCTGCCCCGCCGGCACCCACCACAGCCGCCACAGCCCCATGACGTGGTCGATCCGCAGGCCGTCGGCGTGCGCGAGCAGCGCGCGGACCATATCGCCGAACGCGGCGTAGCCGGTGTCGGCGAGGCGGTCCGGGCGCCACGGCGGCAGGCCCCACGTCTGGCCGCGCTGGTTGAACGCGTCCGGCGGGGCACCGACCGTCGCGCCGAGCGCGAGCACGTCCTGCAGCATCCACGCGTCGGCGCCCTCGGGGTCGCAGCCCACGGCGAGGTCGTGGATGACACCGACCGGCATCCCCGCGTCCTTCGCCGCGGCCCGGACCCCGGCCAGCTGCGCCTCGGCCTGGCGCTGCACCCAGGCGTGGAACGCGACGCGCGGCGCCAGTTCGGCACGGGCGGCGGCGACGCCGGGGGCGTCGGGACGACGCAGGTCGTCGGGCCACAGCGACCAGCGGCCGCCGTAGCGCTCGGCCAGCGCGCAGTAGGTCGCGAAGTCGCGCAGGTCGGTATCCGGGGCGCCGTCGGGGTACCCGGCGCTGCGCCACAGCGCCTCCAGCGCGGACCGCTTCGCCGCCCAGACCCGGTCGTGCGCGATCCGGTCGCCGGTCGTCTCCGGGCGCAGGGCGTCGACCTCGGCGCGGGTGGCCGCGTCCGCGGCGGCGTAGGCCGGGAGGTCGGTGACCCGCAGGCTCAGCGGGGTGGCGTAGCGGCGCGACGACGGTGTGTACGGCGACGGCTGCACCGGCGGCACCGGGGTGATCGCGTGCAGCGGGTTGAGCAGCACCGCGCCCGCGCCGTGCCCGCCGCGGATCAGCGTGGTCAGGTCGCCCAGGTCGCCGATGCCCCACGAGTCGCGCGAGTGCAGGGCGTAGAGCTGCAGCATCCAGCCCCACGTCCGCGGCGGGTCGGGCAGCGTGGGCGGCGCGACGACGACGTGGGCACGCCCGGCTGTCGTCTCGCACGCGTAGCGGCCCGGCTCCAGGCCGGCGGGGAGCTCGCCGTCGACGTCGCAGGCCCATCCCTCGTCGCCACGCGCACCGTCGACGGCGGTGAGGCGACCGCGGCCCGGCACGGCGCGGGAACGGTCGCTGCGCAGTCCGATCGTCGGCGGCAGCGCCCCGGCGCCGGCGCGCTCGCGGGCCCCGGCGAGCGACACCCGTTGCGCCTCGGGGGAGGCGACGTCGACCTCCAGCAACCCGAGGACGGTGCGGACCACCTCCGCGTCGATCGGCTGCTCGGTCCTGCTGCCGTCGAGGTACGAGGTCGCGACGCCGTACGCGTCGGCGATCTCGGCGAGCTCGGGGGTCACCGGGTCGCTGGTCATGGGTCGATCCTGGCGGATGAGCGGCCGCCCGGCCCGGCCGCCCGGGGTGATACGGGCAACCGCCGCGACCGACACGCGGGACGCCTCCGATCGCCCCCGGTCAGGGGGTCCACGGTGCTACGGTGCGTCGCCGGATGCGCCGACCGGGTCACTGTGGCCGGCCGGGCAGCGGGGCCCGGCGACGGGCACCTCCTCCCGGACCGCACCCTGTCGTGGTCGACGGTTCGCGCAGCTCCGGCAGGAGGACTTCCAGATGTCGACGTGGGCCCTGCTCGGGCTGGTTGTGGTGGTGGTGCTGGTGGCCGTCGGGATCGCCGGGTTCCTGCGGTGGGGGCGGGGCCGGGAGGACGACGTCGCGTCGTCCGAAGGGGACCGTCCGCGCACCGTCGCCGATCTCGTCGACCGCCGCGCCCGCGGCCTCGACGACGGGCCCGGCAGGCCCGCGCCCGACCCGTCTGCGCCCCCGGCTTCTCCGACGCTTCCGGTCGACGATGCCCCGGAGCCCGTGGTCGACGAGGATCCGGCCGCTGACCGTGAGGTCGTCGGGTCCGACGCCGCGGTGGACGACGGTCCCGACGACACGGTCTCCGCGACCACGCCCGTCGCCGCGGTCCGTCCGCAGCAGGAGCGCCCGCGGCCCCCCGCCGCGGAGGACACCGCCCCGGACGTCGGGCCGTCGTCGTCGGCGCCCGACATCACCGATGCGGTCGGCGCGGCCGATCCCACCGACGAGCTGCCGGCGGTCCCACGGGTCACGCCCGACGTGAGCGCGGGTCCGGTCGGCCCGCCCTGGTCGCGCGGGTTCAAGGACGGAAAACCGCTCGAGCCCGTCGAGGCGTCGCCGGCCCGGCGGACCCCGGCCCCGACGCCCTTCGTGCGACGACGGCCGGTCGCGGACCCCGCTGCCCGTACCGCCGACGAGGCGACCGCGGCCACCGGTACCGGCCCGGACAGCTCGGCGCCCGACATCAGCACGCCCACCTCCGGGACCGCGGTCGTGGGCGATGCGTCGACGACCGCGTCCGAGGCGCCCGCCGCCGCCTCGACCGGCGTCACCGGGTCCACCGGCGTCACCGGGGACGTCGCGTCCGTCGGGGACACCGCCTCCGCCGGGGACACCGCCTCCGCCGGGGACACCGCCTCCGCCGGGGACACCGCCTCCGCCGGGGAGGAGGCGGACGAGTCGGTCGACGAGGCCCCGCCCGCCGCCACGACCCACTCTCGCGCGCCCTTCGACCCGGACCTGGTCCGGCGGGTCACGGCGCTGCCGTCGGAGCGCACGTCGGTCCGCGCCCCGGCCGACCCGGACACCGAGCGGGAGTTCCGCGAGGCCCGGGACCGCATCTCGACCCCGCACACCTGGGCGGGCCGCGTCCCCGAGCAGGCCGGTGCCCCCGAGACGGCCGGCGACACCCCGCCGGTGAGCCGGATCCCGTCGATCGGGCTCGCCGCCACCGGCGCCCGCGCCGCCCGCGAGACCGGTGACAACCCCGAGCCGCCGCCCCGTCCCGCCCCGCGGGTCCTGCGGTCGGCGCATCCCGGGAGCGGACCGCGGCACCTCGCCCCGCCGCTGCGCGGGACGTCCGGGAGCGACAGCGGGCCCCACGAGGACACCGCTTCTCCCGAGGACACCGCTTCTCCCGAGGACACCGCTTCCCCCGAGGACACCGCTTCTCCCGAGGACACCGTCGGGTCCGGCAGGACCGGGGACGCCGGTTCTCCGACGGGCTCCGGCGGCACGGTGACCACCGACCGCACCGCCGGTGCGGTCGACGCCGTCGACGTCCGTGGTCCGGCCGGGCACACCGACGCCTCCGTGCCGGACACCGGCGAGCGCGAGGCCCCGACCGGGGGTGCGGCCGGAGCCGAGACGACCGACGACGCCACGTCGGACGAGGCCACGTCGGACGAGGCCACGACGGACGACGCCACGACGGACGACGCCACGACGGACGACGTCCCGGACCCCACCACCCCGGAGCGGGCCACCACCGCGCCGGAGGCCGAGGAGACACCCGTGCACGCCGGCCCGACCACCGCCACCCGCCCCGACCGCGCCGAGGACGTCTCCCTGTCCGTGCTCCGGACCGGGCCCGCGCCGTCGGCGATCCTGCCCGACACAGCACCACAGGAGATCGAAGTCCGCGTCGTCGACGCCACCGACGCCCCGCTGCCCGGCGTCGAGGTCGCGCTGCGCGACCGCTCCGGCGGGCCGATCGGCTCCGCCACCACCGACGCCGACGGCACGGCGCACGTCACGGCGCCGGGCGCCGGGGCGTTCGTCGTCGTCGCCCGCGCCGACGGATACCTGCCCGGCGTCGCCACCTGCACCGTCGGCGACGACGCCGCCGACACCACCCTGCGCCTGGCCGCTGCCGCCGCCGTCCACGGCTCGGCGCCCGCGGGCACCGGCGTCGTGCTCTCGCAGGACGGCGAACCGGTCGCCTCGACGACCGCCGCGGCGGACGGGACCTACCGCCTCGCCGACCTCGACCCCGGTCGCCACCTGCTGACCGCGGGCGACGGCCCGGGCGTGGAGGTCGACCTCGTCCCCGGCGCCGACGAGCGGCGGGACCTGGCGGGCTCGTGACCGGCACCACGGAGGTCCACGGCCGGCTCCCCGGCGTCGGCGGTGTCGAGCTGTTCTGGCAGGGCCGCCTCCCCGAGGGCGACCCGAGCGGCGTCCTGCTGGTCAGCCACGGCATCGGTGAGCACTCCGGCCGCTACGACGCCGTCGTCGACACGCTGGTCCCGGACGGCTGGGCCGTGTACGGCCTCGACCACCGCGGCCACGGCCGCTCCGGCGGCACCCGGGTGCACGTCCGCCGCTACGACGACCTGCTCACCGACTTCGAGACGTTCCGCCGCGAGACGATCGCCCGCCACCCCGGCGTCCCGGTGTTCCTGCTCGGGCACAGCCTCGGCGGCCAGATCGCGCTCGCCTACGCGCTGCGCCACCAGAACCGCCTCGACGGGCTCGTCCTGTCCGCGCCCGCACTGGCCTCCGACGCCGTCCCGGCCGCGCTCGTGCCGCTGCTGTCGGTCGTCGCGAAGGTCCTGCCCACGGTCCGCCCGGTCGGGATCGACACCTCCGCGATCAGCTCGGACCCGGCTGTCGTCGCCGACTACGACGCCGACCCGCTCGTGCACCACGGCCGCCCCACCCTGGCCCTCGGCGCGGAGATCTACCGGCAGATGGCCGAGCTGCCCGTCCGGGCCGCCGAGCTGCGGGTCCCGCTGCTCGTGCAGCACGGGACCGCGGACCGGCTGACCGACCCGGCGGGCACCCGGTTGCTCGACGAGCGCTCCGGGTCCGCCGACACCACCGTGCTCTGGTACGACGGCTTCTGGCACGAGATCTATCACGAACCGGGCCGGGCGACCCCGCTCGCGGACCTGCGCGACTGGCTCGACCGGCACCGCGACGCGGCCCGCCCGGTGACCTGACCCGACCGATCCCCGCCTCACCGCGCCGGACCCGCCCCGGTGGTGCGATCCTGGGGCCGGTACGGCGGAACGGGGGTGGCGCGCACGGTGGAGCGGATCGACCGGCGGACGGAGGACGAGTACGTCCCCGTCCGCGACCTGCTGGCGACGATCGACTGGTCGGCGACCCCGCTCGGCGTGCGCGACACCTGGGACCGCGAGCTCGAGGACACCATCCGGTTCATCCTGGAGAGCCGCCAGCCGCTCGTCGCGTGGTGGGGACCCGAGCTCGTCCTGTTCTACAACGACGAGTTCGCCGGGCACTGCGGGCTGCGCCACCCCGGGTCCTTCGGCATGCCCCTGAGGGAGGGCTGGCCGGAGATCACCGCGCATCTCGGGAGCCGTCTCCACGAGCTGCTCTCCGGGGACCGCGAGGGCATCTACCGCAGCGACGACCGGATCGTGCTGTGGCGCTGGGACACCCCGGAGGTCACATGGTGGACCTACTCCGCCACCCCGGTCCGCGGTCCCGACGGCGGCGTACTCGGCCTGATCGTCTTCACGGCCGAGACCACCCCGCAGGTCGTCGGAGGCCGGCGGATGGCGCTCCTGGCCGCGCTCGGCGAGGTGGCCCGGGACGCACCGACGCTGGACATCGCGGTCGAACGGCTCACCACGGTCCTGACCGACCTGCCCGACGACGTCGGCTGCGCCGTGGTGACGACGGTCGGCGCCGACCCCGGCCCGCTGGCCACCGTCCGCATCGACGCGCCGCCCGCGGGCTGGCTCCCCGACGACCTCGACCCCGACCACGCCACCGATGTCGAGTTCCTCGCCGTCGACCCGGTCGCGGTCCACGGCGATGACGGCGTCCCGGTCACCGACGTCGTCCGGGCGACGGTGCGCACCCCCGACGGGTCGGCCGGCATCGCCGTCGTCATCGGGGCGCCGCCGTTGCTGCCGCTCGACGAGGACCACCGCTCGTTCCTGCGGCTGATCGCGGGCACCGTCGGCGGCCTGCTGACCGCCGCGCTCGCCCGCGACCGCGAGCGCGACCGGCGCGACGACGCCGGGCTGATCGAGCAGGCCCGCGCCGAGTACTACGCCGGCCTCGGCGACGAGTTCCGCGACCCGCTGACCCTCGTCCTCGGACCGCTGGAGCGGCTGCGCGACCACGACGACGCCGCCGTCCGCGCCCAGGTGGAGCTCGCGCAGCGCAACGCGCAGCGGATGCTCAAGCTCGTCGACGGGCTGGTGGACGTCTCCGCCCTGCAGACCGGCAAGCACGACGGCCTGTTCGCCCCGACCGAGATCGGGAAGACCACCGCGGCGCTCGTCGACGCGTTCGCGCCCGTCGTCGAGCGGGCCGGGCTGGAGCTGGCGGTGTCCTGCCCGCCGCAGGTCCGGCCGGTCTGGGTGGACCGCGACGCCTGGGAGAAGGTCGTCCTCAACCTGCTCAGCAACGCGGTCAAGTACACCCGCGAGGGCACGATCGCCGTCGA
Source organism: Pseudonocardia sp. McavD-2-B (assembly GCF_024124365.1). Lineage (NCBI taxonomy): Bacteria > Bacillati > Actinomycetota > Actinomycetes > Pseudonocardiales > Pseudonocardiaceae > Pseudonocardia > Pseudonocardia sp. McavD-2-B. The sequence goes on along the minus strand of NZ_JAMXSG010000057.1, from coordinate 12,834 downwards.
CCTCGCCCAGGACGGCGAGCAGGTCGTGCTGCGGGTCTCCGACACCGGCGCCGGCATCGTCGACGGCGAGCTCGACGCGGTGTTCGACCGCTTCCACCGTCCCTCCCGGCGGCACGGCCGCAGCGGCGACGGCAGCGGCCTCGGCCTGCCGCTGATCCGCCAGCTGGTCCGTCTGCACGGCGGCACCATCGGGGTGACCAGCGAGCCCGGCGCGGGCAGCACGTTCACCGTGCGGCTGCCGCTGGGCTTCGCCCACCTGCCCCCCGAACGCCTCGTCCGGGCCCGGGTCGGGTCCCGCACCGCCCCGCAGCTCGCCGCGCCCTACGTGGCGGAGGCGCTGCGCTGGCTGCCCGACGCCCCCGAGCCCGCGGGCGCCCCACCGGTCCTCGCCCGCGGCCGCTCGGTGGACGGGTCGGTCGTCGACGGGCTGGAGGTCGACCACCGCGACCGGGTGCTCGTCGTCGACGACGACCGCGAGATGCGCGGCTACCTGCGCGACCTGCTCGTCGAACGCTGGACCGTCCGGGTCGTCGCGGATGGTGCGGCCGCACTGGAGTCCGCCCGCACCGACCCGCCGGACCTGGTCGTCGTCGACGCGGCGCTGCCCGGCAACGGCGGCATCGAGCTCCTGCGGGCGCTGCGGTCGGACCCCCGCACGGTCGGGGTGCCGGTCGTGCTGCTGTCGTCGCGGGCCGGAGAGGAGGCCGCCGTCGAGGGCTTCGCCGCCGGCGCCGACGACTACCTGGTCCGCCCGTTCTCCGCCCGCGAGCTGCTCGCCCGGGTCGCGAACCACCTGCAGCTCGGCCGTGTCCGCCGGGCCGCCGAGCTGCAGTTCCGGGCCATGGCCGACTCCACCCCGGCGCTGATCTGGGTCGACGACCCGGGCGGGCACCGGTTGTTCGTCAACCGGGGCTGGCTGGACTTCACCGGCGTCGAGGACGCGGCGCAGGAGCTGGGCCACGACTGGCGCCGCCGCATCCACCCCGACGACCGCGAGCGCTACCGCTCGGTGACCTCCGCCGCCGCCCGCGCGCACGCGCCGTTCGAGGTCGAGTACCGGCTGCTGGACCGGGCGGGCCGCTACCGCTGGGTGCTCGACCGCGGCGCCCCCGTCCGCGACGGCGAACGCTCCGCGGGCTACGTCGGCGGCTGCCTCGACATCGACGTCCAGCACCGTGAGCAGCGCAGGCACCGTATCTACTCCGAGGTCGCCGAGTCCCTGGAACGGGAGATCACCCGCACCGGGCGCACCGACCAGCTCGTCCGCGCCGTCGTCGAGGACCGGCTCGCCGACATCGCCGTCGTCCACGACGCCGACGCGGTCACCGGCATCGGCACCCTCGCCGTCTCCGCGGAGCGCTCGGCGCTGGAGCCCTCGCTGTGGCGGCTCGCCCCGCTGGTCCCCGCCGACGACGACGGCCGCCCCGAGATCCTCGACGCCGCCCACCTCGACGAGGTCCTGAGCCGGCTCGCGCCCACCCAGCGCCGGGCCTGGACCCGGCTGCGCATGACCTCGGCGATGGTCGTGCCGCTGCCCGCCCGCGGACGCACCAGCGCCGTGCTGACCGTCGTCCGCACCGAGTCGGGCGACCCCTACACCGACGACGACCTGGACCTCCTGTCCGAGATCGGGCGCCGGGCCGGGCTGGCCGTCGACAACGCCCGCCTGCTGGAGCAGGAACGAGCCTCGGCCCAGCGCCTGGGCCTGCTGCACCGCGCCACCGCCAAGATGTCGGCCGCGGCGACCCCCGGCGAGGTCGCCGCGATCGCCGCGGACCACATCGTCGACCTGCTCGACGCCGACCACGCCGGGCTCTGGGAGATCCGCGGGGAGTGGCTGCAGGCGCTCACCGGCCACGGGTGGGACCGCGACATGTGGCAGCGCGCCGCGCGGATCCGGGTCGACGCGCCGCTGGCGTTCACCGAGGTGCTGTCCGGGCACGAGCCGATGTGGTTCACCACCGCGCACGAGTGGGCGACGCGCTACCCCGCGGCCATCGGCATCGAACCGGACCACGCCCAGACCATCGGCTACCTGCCGCTCGTCGCCGGCGGGCGCTCGCTGGGGGTCCTCGCCGTCGCCATGCTGACCGAGCGACGGCTGTCCGACGCGGACAAGGAGGCGGCCGTCGCCGTCGCCGAGCTCGCCGCACAGGCGCTGGACCGGGCTTCGATGCTGGAAGCCGAGACCGAGGCCCGCCGGCTGGCCGAACGCCTCGGCGCGGTCGCGACCGGGCTGGCCCGGGCCACCGACCTGGAGTCGGTCGCCGAGGTCGTCGTCGAGCACGGCCGGATCTCGATCGGGGCCGACGCGGTCGCGGTGCTCGTCGTCGACGAGGGCGGCGCGCTCTCGCTGCTCCGCGAGACCGGCTGGCCCGCCGACGGCCCGCCGATGCGCACCCCCGGCCGCGCGCACCCGCTGAGCCGCGCGGTGAGCAGTGGCGAGCCGATCTGGAACGCCGGCGGGCCCGCCGACGGCGAGGTGCTGCGCTACCCGGTCCATACCGCGGTACCGCTGATGGTCGCGGCCCGCCCGATCGGCGTCATCGGGCTGCGTTTCGAGACCGAACCGGTGTTCACCCCCGAGCAGCGCAGCTTCGTGCTGACCCTGGCCAACCAGTGCGCGCAGGCGATCGTCCGCGCCCAGCTGCACCAGGCCGAGCACGAGGTCGCGGTCACCCTGCAGCGCAGCCTGCTGCCCCAGCGCCTGCCCGACATCGAACGGCTGTCGCTGGCCACCCGCTACCGCCCCGGCACCCAGGGCACCGAGGCCGGGGGGGACTGGTTCGACGTCCTGGACCTCGGCGACGACCTGGTGGCACTCGTCGTCGGCGACGTCGTCGGCCGCGGCCCGGCGGCGGCCGCGGTGATGGGTCAGCTGCGGTCCGCGGTCGCGTCGAACCTGGTCAACGGCCAGCCCCCGGCGCGGGCGCTGGAGCAGCTCGACCAGTACGCGCTGCGGGTGCGCGGCGCGATGGCCAGTACCGTGGCCATCGCGACGATCGACACCGGCACCGGCGAGATGCGCTACGCCAGCGCCGGCCACCCGCCGCCGCTGGTCGCGGGCCCGGAGGGGGTGCGGACCCTGTCCGAGGGCCGCGGCGTGCCGCTGGGGATCTCCGGGCGGCCCCCGTTCCCCGAGGCCGTGGACCGGATGGAGCCCGGCGAGACGATCCTGCTCTGCTCGGACGGCCTGTTCGAACGCCGCAACGAGGTCATCGACGACGGCCTGGCCCGGCTGTCCGCCGCGTTCGACGAGCTGTCCGCCGCCCAGCCCCGCGACATGGCGGACACGCTGCTGCACCGCATGTCCGAGGGGACGGTCATCCCCGACGACACGGTCGTCGTCGTCGCGCGGCTCATGCCGCCGCCGCTGCGGATCGCGATCGAGGCCGACCCGAAACGGCTCGCCCCGCTGCGTCGCGCGGTGGCCGCCTGGGCCGCGCAGTGCGGGATGGGCCCGGACGCGGTCAGCGACCTGCAGCTGACCGTCGGCGAGGCCGCCACCAACTCCATCGAGCACGCCTACCTGCCCGAGGACACCGACGGGCGCGCCGGGGTCGACCTCGACCTGGCGCTGACCGCGGACGGCTCGGTCGCGGTGCGCGTCACCGACGGCGGACGCTGGCGGCCCCCGCCGCCCGACCCCGGCTACCGCGGCCGCGGCATCGCGCTCATCCGCGAGCTCGCCGGGGACGTGCACATCGCCCCGTCGGACTCCGGCACCACCGTGCGGTTCCTGCTGCCCGCGATCCCGGTCGAGGTGGGCACCCCGGGCGCGGGACCGCCGGTGGAGTTCGTCGCCGGGGAGCCCGAACCGGACCGCGACCGGATCGACACCCCGTCCGGTGACGGCGACGACGGCACCGTCCGGGCCCGGCTGCGTGCCGTCCCGGACGCGCACGGTGTGCGGATCGGGATCGTCGGCGACCTCGACCTCGGCGGGGTCTCGGCGATCCGGGCCCCGCTGATGGAGCACGTCGACCGCGGGCTGCCGATCACCCTGAACCTGCCGGGGGAGGCGTTCGTCAGCAGCGCCGGGATGGCCCTGCTGTCGGAGGTCGCGCGCCGGATGCGGACGAACGGCGCGGCGCTCACCCTCGTCGCGCCCGCGGGCAGCCAGGCCCGCCGCTCGCTGGTGCTGTCGGGGCTCGACACCGTCATCGGCATGTCCGACGACGACGGTGCCTGACCCGCCGACCTGTCCGGACACGCGCGGGGTCCTCCCGCGGGCCGGACGGCGGGTTGAAACCGTGCCCACCGCTGTGTTGCCATCTCCGGCATGAGTCAGGCAGCGACCCTCGGACCCCTGTGGGGTACCCGTCGCGCCGACCACTCCGACCAGGGCTGTCGCCCGAGCTGAGTCCCCCGACCACGCTCGCCCGATCGTCCCCTGGAGCACCACCGTGTCCGCGCCTGCCTCCCTGCCCGCGTCCCGCCCCGCCCGCCTGCGCGTCCCGCACGCGCGACCCGTCACCGCGCCCACCCCGTACGGCCTCGAGGACCTGCAGGAGCTGACCCGTGAGACCGCTGCCGAGGTGCGCTCCGGACGGCACGAGGTCGTCGTCGGCCGGGAGCGCCGCTGGTACCGGCTGCTGCGCAGCGACGGCTTCGTCGACGTCTGGCTGATCAGCTGGTCCACCGAGCAGATCGCGGAGCTGCACGACCACGCGGGCTCCCTCGGTGCCCTCACCGTGGTGTCGGGCTCGCTGACCGAGCGCCGCTGGAGCGGGCCGTCCGGGCTGCGCACCCGGACCCTGCGTCACGGCCGCGGCGCCGGCTTCCCGCTGGGCCACGTGCACGACGTCGCCAACACCGCCGACGACCCCGCGGTGAGCGTGCACGCCTACTCCCCGCCGCTGTCGGCGATGTCCTACTACGACGTCGAGGACGTCGCGGGCACCACCGGCCACCAGCGGCTGCGCCGCACCCGCACCGAGCTCGTCGAACCCGGCCGGGGTGTCGGATGAGCCGCACCGTCGCCGATCTGCTCGCCGCCGCCCGCGCCCGGCTCGACCGGCCCGGCCCGCGGCGTGCCGCGGAGCTCGCCGCCGCCGGGGCGCACCTGGTCGACACCCGGCCGGGGTGGCAGCGCCGCGAGGAGGGGCAGATCCCGGGCGCGCTGGTGATCGAGCGCAACCACCTGGAGTGGCGCCTCGACCCGACCTCCGACGCCCGGGTCCCCGAGGCCGTCGACCACGACGTCGCCTGGGTGCTGTTCTGCTCGGAGGGCTACAGCTCCAGCCTGGCCGCCGCGTCGCTGCAGGACATCGGGCTGCACCGGGCCACCGACCTCGACGGCGGCTTCCGCGCCTGGGCCGCGGCAGGGCTCCCGGTCGAGGCCGGTCAGGACGGCCCGTCCGACGCCACCCGTCCGCCGGACAGGCGCGCGTCGAGGTAGCCCGCGACCAGCGCGGTCAGCTCGTCGACGACGACCGCCCGCGCGAACCCGGGCCGCTCCAGCACGAACCCGGTGGTCAGGTGCTCGACGGTCCGCACGACCGTCCACGCCGCGGCCCGCGCCGCGTCGGTGTCCCCGGCGCCGCGGGTGAGCAACACCGTGGTGACCAGGTCGTCGATCCGGCCGGCGAACGCGGCCCGGCGTCCGCCGGGGGAGCGCGGCAGCTGCTCGACGATCACCCGTAGCAGGTCCGGCTCCTCGCCGAAGGTGTCGAGCAGCGCCTCCAGGGTCGCGCGCACCGCCGGAGCGGTGCCCGCCCCCGGCCCGGCCGCGGCGACCGAGTCGAGGAACGCGCGCGAGACGCGAGCCTCCATCGCGTCGAGGTAGCGGTCCAGCACCTCGGTCAGCACCGCGTCCTTGTCCGGGAAGTACTGGTAGAGCGACCCGGGCGACACCCCGGCGGCGGCCGCGATCCGGTTCGTCGACGCGCCGTCGTACCCGCGGGTGACAAGCACGTCCCGGCCCGCCGCGACGATCCGCTCCACCATCGCCCGGGACCGCTCCTGGCGCGGCTCGCGCCGCCGGGCCCCGCGCCCGCTCACCGGGCGCCCCGGAACGCGCGTTGAAGGCGAGCATTCGCTCGTGTCAGCATCGGTCCATGCTGGCAGAGCCGCCCGTCGCCCCGCGACGCTTCCGCAGTGCGCCCGAGCGTGCGGCGCGGATCGCCCGTCCGCTCGGCCTGGTCGCCGGGGTCCGCGACCCCGATCCCGCGCTGCTCGCCGAGATCGGCCGCCGGATGTTCACCCGCGACGAGACCGGCGCCGCGCTGGCCCGCGCGATGGGACGCGACCGCGACGAGGCCGGCCGCGCCGGGACCGGCCGTGTGACCATGCGGGCGTTGCACACCGCGCTGGCCGCGGGCGCCGCGCCGGCCGACGCCCCGCCGGCGCTGCGGGACTTCCTCGCCGCGGTCACCCCGGACCCGGACTGGCTGGACCGGGACCTGCTCGAGCGCGGCGCCCGCGCCTACCGCAGGCTCGGCCGCAGCCGCGACGACGTGCTGCTGGGACTCTCGCTGATCGGCGGCTACCGCTACGGCGGCCCCACCGAGCTGCTCGTCCGCACCGGTGGGCTCACCGGCGCCGGCGCGATGCGCCGCCTCGGCGAGACCCAGGCGTGGGCGTTCGCCGTGAGCCGTCCCGGCGGGATGGTGCCCGGTGGTGCGGGCTGGGCGGCGACGCTGCACGTGCGCGCCATGCACGCCCTCGTCGCGGAGCGGTTCGAGCGGGGCGACCGCTACGACGTCGCCGGCCACGGGCTGCCGATCAACCAGGCCGACGCCGCGGCCACGCTCGGGCTGTTCAACAGCACCGCGATCCTCGGCTGCCGCCTGCTCGGACGCCACGTCCCGCGCGCTGACGGCGACGCGATCATGCACCTGTGGCGCTACGTCGGGTGGCTGATGGGGGTCGACGACGACTGGCTGTTCGACACCGAGCGCGCCCAGAACGCGTTCAACCACCACGTCGTGCTGGCCCAGGGCGACGTCACCCCGGCAGGACCGCTGCTCGCGGGCGCGCTCGTCGAGGGGCTGCGCAGCGAGCGGACCGGTGGCCCCGCCGACCGGTTCCGCGGCGCCTGGGAGCGACGACGGCTGCTGTCGCTGCTGCGGGTGTTCCTGCGCGCCGAGGGCCTGCGCGACCTGGACCTGCCGGTGACCGCGGCGTGGATGTGGCCGTCGCAGGTGCTGCGCAACCTGGTCGAGTCGCTGCTCGTCGCGCGGACCGCACGGGGGCGGCGGTGGCTGGAGCGCCGCTCGGACCGCCGCGTCGAGGCCGACCTGGCCCGTCGCTTCGGCCGGGAGACGCCCGGCCCCCGCGACCTGGCCGCCTGACCCCGCCCGCCGGGATCAGGTGAACGCGCTGATCCCGGTCACGTCCCGGCCCACGATGAGGGTCTGGATCGTCTCGGTGCCCTCGAAGGTGTGGATGGCCTCGATGTCGGCCCAGTGCCGCACGACGTGGTGCTCCAGCAGGATCCCGTTGCCGCCGAGCAGGTCCCGCGCCTCGGAGAGGATCTTGCGGGCGGTCCGGGTGTTGTGCATCTTCGCCAGCCCCGCGACGGTCGGCGACAGCTTGCCCACCTCGGCGAGCCGGGCGGACTGCATGCAGTAGAGCTGCATGCCGGTCAGGTCGGCGAGCATCGCGACGAGCCGCTGCTGCACGATCTGGAAGCTCGCCAGCGGCTTGCCGAACTGCTCGCGCTCCAGCGCGTAGCGCAGGGCGGCGTCGTAGCCGGCGGTCGCGTGGCCCAGTGCCATCCAGGCGCAGGTGCCCCGGGTGGTGGCCAGCACCGCGGCGCAGTCGGCGAACGTCCGCGCCTCGGTCAGCCGGTTCTCCTCCGGCACCCGGACCCCGTCCAGCTCGATGTCGGCCTGCCAGAGTGCCCGCAGCGACACCTTGCCCGGGATGACGGTGGCCTCGTAGCCCTCCGCCGGGGTCTCGACGACGAACCCGAGCACCTCGCCGGAGTCGGTGTCGCGCGCCCACACGACCACCAGGTCCGCGACGCTGCCGTTACCGATCCAGCGCTTCGACCCGCGCAGCACCCAGTGGTCCCCGTCGCGGGTCGCGGTGGTCTCCAGCGCGACCGAGTCCGAACCGTGCATCGGCTCGGTCAGCGCGAACGCGCCCAACTTGTCCATGGTGGACATCGACGGCAGCCAGCGTTGCCTCTGCTCCTCCGAGCCGCACATCGCGATCGCCTTCATCGCCAGGCCCGCGTGCACCCCGAGGAACGTGCCGAGCGAGCCGTCCCCGCGGTGCAGCTCCATGTGCACGAGGCCGAGCGCGAGCGGGCTCATCCCGGCCGCCCCGTAGCCCTGGATGTCCTCGCCGACGATCCCGAGCTCGGGGAGGCGCCGGAACAGGTGCCAGGGCAGCTCGGCGCGCTCCCAGTAGTCGTTGATGCCGGGGAGGACCTCGGCGTCGACGAACGTGCGGGTGTCGGCGAAGCGCTGCCACTGCTCGTCGGTGAACTGGTCGCGCACCGAGAAGAAGTCGGTGCCCAGGGCCTCGCCCAGCTCGGTGTACGGAGTGGTCGGTGCGGTCATGATCGCGGGCCCCTCGCCGTCGACGGAGACCTGATCCTCACAGAATCACCGGGGTTCCGCCGGGCGGAACTCAGGCCCGCACCAGGCAGAACGGGTGCCCGATCGGGTCGAGGAAGACCCGGAAGCTGTCCGGCGCGGGCTGGACCTCGTGCCGGGTGGCGCCGAGCGCCAGCACCGCGGCCTCCCCGGCGTCCAGGTCGGGCACGTCGAAGTCGACGTGCCCGCGCTGCGGCCGCACCTGCCCGGGCCACTCCGGCGGGGTGAACTCCCCCTCGGAGATCTGCTGGAACGCCAGGGTCGCGCCCGCGCCGCCCGGGTCGAGCTCGACCCAGTCGGGGTCGGTGTCGGTCGGCCCCTGGACCGGCCAGCCGGTGATCGCCGAGTAGAACCGGGCGAGCTCCAGCGGATCCGGGCAGTCGAGCGCGAACAGTGCGAACCTGGCAACGGGTGCATCGGTCATGGCGGCAGTGTGCCTGCGACCCCCGACGGTCACGCCTCAGAGCGCGTCGATCGCCCGCTCGATCCGCTGCACCGACACCGGATGGCGGGTCTTCATCGGGTGCGCGTACAGCGAGATGCGCAGCTCCTCGACCATCCACCCGATCTCGCGCAGCGCGGCCGACGGCGGCGTGTGCTCGGGCAGGGCGGCCAGCAGCCCGCGGTACTCCGCCTCGACCGGCGCGATCTCGGCGGTCCACCGGGCGTCGCGGGTGGGGTCGGCACGCAGCTTCTCCAGCCGCAGCTCGCAGCCCTGCAGGTAGCGCTTCACGTCGCCGAGCCGGGTCGCCCCGGCGGCGGTGACGAAGCCCGGCGCGGTCAGCCGGCCCACGACCGCCGTCACGTCGGCGACGCCGTCGCGGGTGGCGGGACCGCGCAGGTCCGCCAGCGCCGCACCGACCCGGTGCCAGACCTCCAGCACGCCGCGTACGGCGTCGAGGACCTGCAACGTCGTCGACGGCAGCCGCATCCGCAGCAGCTCCGCGAGCCGTGCGTACTGCGCCCCGTCGAACGGGTCGCCGCCGCCCCGGGTCATCAGGTGATCGGCCGCGGCGGTGGTGCAGTCGTCGAGCAGGGCGTCGAGCGAGCCGTGCGGGTTGCGCGACAGGGCCAGCCGCGCCCGGTTGTCCAGGCCGCGCTGCACCTGCTTCCCCGGGTGGGTGGTGTTGAGGAGCAGGAGCCGCCGGGCGCCGCGGTGGTGGTCGGGGTCGCGCTCGGGCGCCGTCGCGTACACCCGGACGTCGGCGCTCGTGCCGCGGTCGCGCAGGCCCGGGTAGCCGGTGACCGTGTGCGCGCCCCGCCGGATCGGCAGCTCGCGGGGGAGCTCGCCGATCGTCCACGACGTCAGCCCGGTCGCCTCGACGTCGCTGCCCGCGGCGGCCAGCTCCTCCCGCACCTTCGGGGCGAGGGCGCGGCGCAGCCGGTCCAGGTCGGTGTCGCGGGCCAGCTCGGCACCGGACTCGTCGAGCACCCGGAAGGTCACCGTGAGGTGCTCGGGCAGCCGCTCCAGCTCCCAGTCCTCGCGCCGGATCTCCACGTTGCGCATCCGGCCGAGCTCGTCCTCCAGGACGTCCAGCAGCGGGCGACGGCCGGTGTCACCGCGCAGCCGCGCCAGCACCGCCTTCGCGTGGTCCGGGGCGGGGGAGAAGTTGCGCCGCAGGTTCCGCGGCAGCGTCCGGATCAGCGCGGTGACGAGCTCCTCGCGCAGTCCGGGCACCTGCCAGGTGAACGGCGTCGGGTCGACCTGGTTCAGTGCCGCCACCGGCACGTCGACGGTCACGCCGTCCTCGTGATGGCCGGGCTCGAACGCGTAGGACAGCGGCAGGGTCAGCCCGCCCGCCTCGACGTGGTCGGGGTAGTGGGCGCGGTCGACCTGCTTCGCGGCCTCGGTCGCGAGCATCTCCTCGGTGTAGGTCAGCAGCTCCGGGTCGCGCTTCGCGGCCTGCTTCCACCACCGGTCGAAGTGCTTGCCGGAGACGACGTCGGCGGGGACGCGCTCGTCGTAGAAGGCGAACAGGGTGTCCTCGTCGACGACCAGGTCGCGGCGCCGCGCCCGGTGCTCCAGCTCCTCGACGTCCTCGAGCAGCTCCCGGTTGGCGTGGAAGAACGGGTGCCGGGTCTCCCAGTCGCCCTCGACGAGCGCGTGGCGCAGGAACAGGTCGCGGCTCACCTCGGCGTCGATCCGCCCGTAGGCGACGGTGCGGTCGGCGACCAGCGGCAGCCCGTGCAGGGTGACGCGCTCGGTCGCGACGGCGCTCCCGCGCGTGCGTGACCAGCGCGGTTCCGAATAGGTCTTCTTGACGAGATGTTCGGCGAGTGGCTCGATCCAGTCCGGCTGGACCGGTGCTACGGTCCGCGCCCACAATCTCGTCGTCTCGACGAGTTCGGCGGCCATCACCCAGCGCGGGGGCTTGCGCGCCAGGCCCGAACCGGGCCAGATCGCGAACTTCGCGCCGCGGGCACCGAGGTAGTCCTTCGGGCCTTTCCGCTCCTTCCCGGCGCCCTTCCCGGTGCCCTTCTCGGTGAGCGGGTCCTGCATGCCGATCTGCGACAGCAGGCCGGCGAGGACGGACTGGTGAATCCGGTCGGCGTGCCGCGGCCACTCGGGGTCGTGGTCGTTCAGATCCATGCCGGAGCTGCGGGCGGCCTGGCGGAGCTGGCCGTGCAGGTCCCACCACTCGCGCACCCGCAGGTAGTGCAGGAAGTCCTCACGGAGCTCCCGGCGGAACCGGCTGCCCGACAGCTCGTCGCGGCGGGCGTTCAGGTGGTCCCACAGCCGCAGGTAGGCCAGGAAGTCCGAGCCGTCCTCACCGAAGCGGCGATGTTTGTCGTCGGCGGCCTGGCGCTGCTCGGTGGGCCGCTCGCGCGGGTCCTGCACGCTCAGCGCGGCGGCGATGACCAGCACCTCGCGCAGACAGCCGTTGCGGTGCGCCTCCACGAGCATCCGGCCCAGCCGCGGGTCCACCGGCAGCCGCGCCAGCGACTGTCCGACCGCGGTCAGCGAGCGCCGGTCCGGGCGCAGCGCGCCGAGCTCGTGCAGCAGGTCCAGGCCGTCGGCGACGGCGCGCCGGTCCGGCGGCTCGACGAACGGGAACTCCGAGATCTCGCCCAGGTCCAGCGCGATCATCTGCAGCACGACCGAGGCCAGGTTGGTCCGCAGGATCTCCGGGTCGGTGAACTCGGGGCGGGCGTCGAAGTCGTCCTCGGCGTACAGCCGGATCGCGATGCCGTCCGAGGTGCGGCCGCAGCGACCGGAGCGCTGGTTCGCCGAGGCCTGGGAGATCTTCTCGATCGGCAGCCGCTGCACCTTGAGGCGGCGCGAGTAGCGCGAGATGCGCGCGGTGCCGGTGTCGACGACGTAGCGGACGCCGGGGACGGTCAGCGAGGTCTCGGCGACGTTGGTGGCGAGCACGACCCGGTTGCCCGCGTGCGGCGCCCAGACACGCTGCTGCTCGGCCGTCGACAGCCGGGCGTAGAGCGGCAGGATCTCGGTGTTCCGCAGGTTGCGCCGCTCCAGGGCCTCGGTGGCCTCGCGGATCTCGCGCTCACCGGGCAGGAACACCAGCACGTCGCCCGGTCCCTCGCGCTGGAGCTCGACGACGGCGTCGCCGATCGCGTCGTCCAGCTGCCGGTCGGGATCGGCGTCCGGGTCGTCCGGGTCGACGACGGGGCGGTAGCGCACCTCGACCGGGAACGTGCGCCCCGAGACCTCGACGATCGGGGCCGGGGCCGGGTCGCTGCCCTCGGTGGCCGTGCCGAAGTGCCGGGCGAAGCGCTCCGGGTCGATCGTCGCCGAGGTGATGACGACCTTGAGGTCCGGACGGCGGGGGAGCAGCCGGGTCAGGTACCCGAGGATGAAGTCGATGTTGAGGCTGCGCTCGTGCGCCTCGTCGATGATCAGCGTGTCGTAGGCCAGCAGGTCCTTGTCGCCGGCCAGCTCGGCCAGCAGGATGCCGTCGGTCATCAGCTTGACCATGGTCGAGTCGCCGACGGCGTCGGTGAACCGGACCTTCCAGCCGACCGCCCCGCCGAGCTCGACGCCCAGCTCCTCGGCGATCCGGGTGGCGACGGTGCGCGCGGCGAGCCGCCGCGGCTGGGTGTGACCGATCATCCCGTGCACACCGCGGCCCAGCTCGAGGCAGATCTTCGGCAGCTGCGTCGTCTTCCCGGATCCGGTCTCCCCGGCGACGATCACGACCTGGTTGTCGCGGATCGCGTCGGCGATCTCCTCGCGGCGCGCGGAGACCGGCAGCGTCGCGGGGTAGGAGATCCGCGGCAGCGCGGCGCGGCGGCGTTCCACGCGGTGCTCGGCCTTCGCGACGGC
>NZ_JAMXSG010000056.1:0-24565 GCF_024124365.1 Pseudonocardia sp. McavD-2-B | reverse complement strand
CGCCAGCCGCAGCGGGGCGTAGCCGGGGCCGCGGAGCAGGACGGGGGAGCCGTCGTCGGGGCGGGGGTGGTCGTCGGCGCCCATGTTGGGGTCGACCACGACGTCGCCGGGACGCCGGCCGGTCGCGAAGTCCTCCACCGTGGACAGCACGACCCCGGCGTCGTGCAGGGCCGGACGCAGGTCGTCGCCGAGCAGGTAGTGGTCGACGTGCACGGCGTCGATCCGGTGCTCACGGGCCAGCGCCGCGAGTCCGCCGGCGGTGTCGGCCGGGGGCAGGACGGGGCCGGGCTCCCGGACCAGCCCGGACCACAGCCAGTCCAGCCCGTCGAGCCGTCCCGACCAGGACACCTCGTGCCCGGAGAGCACCGCGGCCTCGGCGACCGCGGCACACCGGACGGCGTGCCCCACTCCCGTCGACGGCCCGGCGTCGCAACGCAGCAGCAGACGCACGGTCAGCCCTCGGCGAGGGACTTCTGGCGGACGTGCGCGTTGCGCTCCACCAGGTCGGGTCGCGACCGCAGCACCGCGACCACCGACCGCCAGTCGCTCCGGCCGCCCAGTGCCTCCACCAGGCCCTGCAGGGCGTGCAGGTCGTCGGCGGTGTCGAGGGTCACGCGCAGGTCGTCGGCCGCCGGGGCGACGACGAGCCCGAGGCAGCGGAACCGCTCCGGAGCGCCGTAGAGGCCCGACGTCACGTGGATCCGGTCGTAGCCGGTCGCGGTGCCGGCCAGCTCGCGCAGCGCACCGGTGCGCGCCAGCTCGACGTCGAGGCCGCGGGGCAGGGTGCGCACCAGGGTGGTCGCGACGTAGTCGTGGCCGGGGGCGTCCCGCCAGGTCGCGGCGACCAGCGACACCAGCGCCGGGTCGAGCAGCGGGCAGTCCGCGGTCAGGCGCACCACGGCGTCGCAGGGGTGCTCGTCGGCGGCCTGGACGAAGCGGGCGAGCACGTCGTCCTCGGAGCCGCGCACCACCGGGGCGCCGAGCGCCGCGGCCCGCTCGGCCACGGCGTCGTCGCCCGCGGCGGTCGAGGTCGCGACGACCACCCGGTCGACGCCCTCGGCGGCACGGGCGGCCGCGACCACCCGGTCGAGCACCGGTGTACCGCCGAGATCGGTGAGCACCTTGCCCGGGAGCCGCGTCGACCCCGTCCGCGCCTGGATGACCGCGTTGACCCGCACCTGTACCTGCTTCGATTCGTCCGGTTGAGCGCGTGCCATCATGCCGGGCGGAAGAAATTCCGCAGATCTGGAGGCGTGATGTCGGTACTCAAGGGCTCGTCGGTCCTGGTCACGGGCGGGACGGGGTCCTTCGGGAAGGCCTTCGTCCGCACCCTGCTCGACCGCTACGAGCCGCGGCGGCTGGTGATCCTCTCGCGTGACGAGCTGAAGCAGTACGAGTGCCGCTCGCTGTTCGAGAACGACCCGCGGCTGCGCTGGTTCCTCGGCGACGTCCGGGACCAGCCGCGCCTGCGCCGCGCGATGCACGGTGTCGACTACGTCGTGCACGCCGCCGCGCTCAAGCAGGTGGACACCGCCGAGTACAACCCGTTCGAGTTCATCCGGACCAACGTCGAGGGCTCGCAGAACGTCGTCGAGGCCGCGATCGACGCCGGGGTGAAGAAGGTCGTCGCGCTGTCGACGGACAAGGCGTCGAGCCCGATCAACCTCTACGGCGCCACCAAGCTGTGCGCCGACCGGCTGTTCGTGAGCGCGAACCACTACGCCGCCGCCTACGAGACCCGGTTCGCCGTGGTCCGCTACGGCAACGTGCTCGGCAGCCGCGGCTCGGTGGTACCGCTGTTCAAGCGCCTCGCCGCCGAGGGCCAGTCGCTGCCGATCACCGACAAGCGGATGACCCGGTTCTGGATCACCCTGCCGGACGCGGTGCAGTTCGTCATCGACTCCTTCGACGCGATGCAGGGTGGCGAGCTGTACGTGCCGCGGATCCCGTCGATGCGGATGACCGACCTCGCCGAGGCCATCGCCCCCGGCGCCGCGACCCACGAGATCGGGATCCGGCCGGGGGAGAAGCTGCACGAGGAGATGATCGCCGCCGACGACTCGCGACGGACCCTCAAGCTGGCCGACCGCTATGTCGTCGAGCCCTACATCGCCGGCTGGGGCTACACCTCACCGGCCGACGGGGAGCCGGTCCCGGACGGGCAGGCGTACCGGTCGGACACCAACGACCTGTGGCTCTCGCCCGAGCAGCTGCGCGCGATGGTCGAGGCGCTCGACTGATGCTCCCCTACGGCCGGCAGTCGATCTCGTCGTCCGACGTCGAGGCGGTCACGGCGGTCCTCGGGACCGACTGGTTGACCACCGGCCCGGCCGTGACCCGGTTCGAGGACGACCTCGCCGCGGTCTGCGGGAACCCCGCGGTGGCCGTGACCAGCGGGACCGCGGCGCTGCACGTCGCCTACGCCGCGGCCGGGGTCGGCCCCGGCCAGGACGTCGTGGTCGCCCCGCTGACGTTCGTGGCGACGGCGAGCGCCGCGGCGCTGCTCGGCGCGAACGTCGTGTTCGCCGACGTCAGCCCCGACACCGGCAACCTCGACCCGGACGCGGCGAAGGCCGCGCTCACCCCGGACACCACCGTCGTGGCCGGGGTCGACTACGCGGGCCACCCGATCGACGCGGAACCGCTGCGGTCGCTGGCACACGAGGCAGGGGCCCTGCTGCTGGAGGACGCCGCGCACTCCGTGGGCGGCACCTGGCACGGGCGCCCGGTCGGTGACCTGGCCGACCTGACGACGCTGAGCTTCTTCCCCACCAAGAACCTCACCACCGCGGAGGGCGGCGCGGTCGTGTCCCCGAGCTCGGACCTCGTCGCGGGCGCCCGGTCGTTCCGCAACCACGGCCTCGTCCGCGACCGGGACGCGCAGCGTTTCCCCGACGAGGGGCCGTGGCACCAGGAGGTGCACGCGTTCGGGCTGAACTACCGGCTGCCCGACCTGCTCGCCGCACTCGGGTCGTCGCAGCTCACGCGGCTGGCCGCGTTCACCGCGCGGCGCAGGGAGATCCACGCCCGCTACGACGCCGCGCTCGCCGACGTGCCCGAGGTCCGCACCCCGGTCCGCCGCGACGGCGCCGAGCCCGCCTGGCACCTCTACCCGCTGCGCGTGCTCGACGGCCGCCGCCGCGCGCTGTTCGACCACCTGCGCGAGCGGGGCATCGGGGTGCAGGTCAACTACATCCCCGCCTACTGGCACCCGGTGTTCGCCGACCTCGGCTACCGCCGCGGCCTGTGCCCGAACGCCGAGGAGTACTACTCGCAGCAGCTCTCGCTGCCGCTGTTCCCCGATCTCACCGACACCGACGTGGACCGGGTCTCCGCCCTGGTCCGGGAGTTCTTCGGGCACTCCGCGTGAGGGAGACGTGAGCGTGGACGCCAGCCGGGAGGTACTCGGGCGCGGCTCGCTCTACACCCTGGGCAGCGTCGCCCCGATCCTGGCGAACGTCGTCGTCACGCCGTTCGTCACCCGGCTGCTGGGCGACGCCGAGTACGGCGTCGTCGCGGTCGGGCTGATCCTGGTGCAGGTCGGCGCGATGGTCGTCGGGTTCGGCCTGGCGTCGTCGATCACCCGGCACGGGATCCTGGAGAGCTCCGGCGCCGACGGCGCGCGGGCGCTGGTGCTGCAGGGCAGCGCATTGTCGCTGGTCGTGGTCGTGCTCGCGGTGCTGGCCGGGCCGTGGTGGAGCGGACCGGTGCTGTCGGTGCCCTGGCGGGCCGGGCTGGTCTTCGCCGGGCTGGCCGCGGCCGGTTTCGTCGTGGTGCTCAACGCCCAGGCATTCCTGCGTGTGCAGGACCGGCCGGTGCCGTTCGTGGTCATGTCCGGGGTGGCGACGCTCGGCGGCCCGCTCGCCGGGCTCGCGCTCGTCGCCTGGCGGGCGAGCGACGCCGACGACTACCTGTTCGGCCTGCTGCTCGGCTACCTCGCCGCCGCGGTGACCGGGCTCGTGCTTGCGCTGCGCGGCGGCCGCCCCCGGACGGCACGCGGCGACTTCGGCCGGGCGCTGCGGATCGGGCTGCCCGCCGTCCCGCACCTGGTCGCGCTGCTACTGGTGCAGAACGCGCTCGTGCTGATCGTGAACCGGTACTTCGGCGTCGCCGACGGCGGCCGCATGCAGATCGCGCTGCTGCTCGGCTCCGCCCCCGCCATGATCGTCTCGGCGTTGAACAACGCCTGGGCGCCGGTGATCTACCGGACGCCGCCCGAGGCCCGCGGCGCCGCCCTGGAACGCACCGCCCGCGACGTCGGCGTCGTCACCGCCGCCCTGGCCGGTGGGGTCGCGCTGCTCGCGCCGTTCCTGCTGCGCATCCTCGCCCCGGCCTCGTTCGCCCCCGAGCAGCTGGTGCCGGTCACCGCGGTCGCGACGCTCGGCGCCGTGGTCAGCGTCGTCTACCTGGCCAACGTGCACCTGGTGTTCGCGTCCGGGCGCAGCGGCGGGCTGGCCTTTGCGAGCCCGGTCAGCCTGGTGCTCGGGGTGGTCGCGGCGGTGCTGCTCGCCCGGACCGGGTCGCTGACCGCCGTCGCCGCCGGGTTCCCGCTGATCTACCTGGCCCTGGCGGCCGGGACGTCGCTGCTGCGTCGCAGGGTGTCGCCGACCCGCTGGCGGGAGGCGGTGCTGGCCGGGCCGCTGGCCGTCGGCGTCGTCGTGTGCGGGGCCGGCGTGCTGCTGCCGTCCGAGGGCGTCCTGTGGCTGTCGGTGCGGTTCGTGCTGGCCGCGCTGCTCGGGGTGGCGCTGCTGGTGCTGGTGCGCCGGATCTTCCGGCCGGCCTGACCGGCGTGGTCAGGCGTCGAGGGGCTCCTCGGTCGTGACCGGCGTGGGCAGACCGCGCGGCAACGGCTTCGGCAGCGCGGCCAGCGGGTGACGCAGCCACAGCAGCGGGTTCGAGCTGCCGGCCGACATGGCCTGCGTGCTGGCCTCGGAACGCTTCGTCAGCCCCAGCACCATCGCGGCCTTCGCCAGCGGCGACGCCGCGTAGTACTGCAGACCCGGCCCGACGCCCGGGGTGCGGCCCCAGCCGAGCACGGAGCGCAACGCAGCGGGGTCGAGCAGGTGCTCGGCGCCGAGCTCACGGCGGGCCAGCGCGGTCGCGGCGGCGTCGGCCTCCGCGGCGCCGGTCCCCGGGCGGGCCCCGTCGGTGGGATCGACCGTGTGGAACTCCGGCCAGGTCGCGCGCAGCTCGTCCACCGCCGACGACGACTGGGCCCCGAACGTCAGCGGGTCCCCCCACACCGCGGCCGGGGTGCCGACGGCGGCCGCGTACAGCACGGCCGTCGACAGCCGGTTCGACGAGACCCGGCTCGCGTTCCCGACCAGGTGCATGATCCGCAGCAGGAAGTGCGGGTCGTCGCGCCGACCGGCGGTGACCAGCGTGTGTCCGGCGTCGCGCCAGGCCGTGGTGATCTCCGGGTCGGTCATGTCCTCGTGGTGCAGGCACACCGTCGACGGGCCGTCGACCCTCGCGACCTGACGGGCCAGGTCGGCGTGCGCGCCGGTCACCCGGACCAGCCGGGTGCCGTGGAACGGGACGAACACCGGCCCGAGCCGCTCCGACGGCGTCCACCCCTGCGCGCGCAGCAGCGCCTCCAGGTAGAGCACCGGGGCGCCGACCGGGGTGGTCGTGCGGTCCTCGTCCGCGGGGGACCAGCCGCGGCAGCCGTGCGACCACACCAGCAGACGTCGCTGCCGGGGGTCGGTGCCGACCTTCGGGAAGTCCGCGAAGTGCGCGGCGACGGGCGAGACCGCGGTCCAGCCGTGCTGCAGCAGACCGGCGATGTGCCGGGGCCGGGACAGTCCGGCGTAGGCGGCGAGGACGGCCGAGTGGCCGTAGTAGTGGTTCTGGATGTCCATCGCCGTGCTCCGGGTCGTGGCTGGTGTCGTGGCTGGTGAGGCCGGGTGATCCTAGCCAGGGGGCGCCTCGCTACCGTCGGGTGCGTGCCCGTCGACGTGATGCTCCCCTTCTACGGCGACCCGGAGCTCCTGCGCCGTGCGGTCCGCAGCGTCCAGGACCAGCGCCGTACCGACTGGCGGCTCACCGTCGTCGACGACGGCTACCCCGACGACACGATCGGCCCCTGGTTCGCGGGCCTGGGCGACGACCGGATCCGGTACCGCCGCAACCCCGAGCGGCTCGGCGCGCAGCCGAACAACCGGTACTGCATCGAGGCGGTCGAGCTGCCGTACTTCGTGATGATGGGCGCCGACGACCTCATGGAGCCCGACTACCTCGACACCGTCCTCGCGCTGCACGAGCGCTGGCCGGACGCCGCGGTGGTGCAGCCGGGCGTCGCGGTGATGGACGCCGACGACCGCCCTGTCCGCCCGCTCGCCGACCGGGTCAAGGCGCTGCTCGCACCGTCCGGGTCGGGCCCGCGCCCGGTCGGTGGCGAGGACCTGCTGGTGAGCCTGCTGCGGGGGAACTGGCTGTACAACCCGTCGCTGTGCTGGCGGACCGACGCGGTGGCGCGGGTCGCGATGCCGGAGTCCGCGGACGTGTTCGACCTGGCGCTGCCGGTCGCGGTGATCGCCGACGGCGGCACGATGGTCGTCGACGACCACGTCTGCTTCCGCTACCGGCGCCACCGCTCCAGCGACTCGGGGTCGGGCGCGGTCGCCGGGAACCGCTTCGCCGAGGAGCGCCGCTACTTCGCGGCGGAGGCGGACCGTATGAACGCCCGGGGGCTGCCCCGGGCCGCCCGCGCCGCCCGGGCGCATGTGTCGTCGCGGCTCAACGCCGCCGTCCAGCTGCCCGGCGCGGTGCTGCGTCGCGACGCCGCCGCGCTGCGCGCCCTCGGCGGGCACGTGCTGGGGCGCCTCAGCTGAGCCCGAGGACCCGCTCCAGCCAGCGGGAGTAGCCGGGGTCGAGCCGGGCGTCGGTGACCGCGCGGCCCTCGGCGAGGCGCCGGTCCAGCGCCGTCCGGACCTGCGGGGCGACGTCCGGCGTCGCGAACACGAGCTGGAAGTACTCCGGGCGCATCTGCGCGACGCCGACGAGCTCGCGGCCGGCGAGGACCGGAGTCAGATCCGTCCGCCACGACGCGGCCGGCGGCCTGGGCGAGGAACTGGTGACGACCACCACGGACGGGTCGTCGGCCTGCAGGACCTCGGTCGGGTCGGCGCCGTGCGCGATCCGTCCGTCGTTGAGGCCGATGTAGTCGGTGGCGGTCCATCCGGAGAAGTACGGGATGGCCCCGGCATCGGACACCGCGACGGTCCGTCGGTCTGCCGGCAGGTCGGTGTCGGCCAGGGCGAGACCGACGGCGATGTGCGCGCGCCGGAGGTCGTCCCCGTAGTTGACCATGCTGGGGCCGTCCGGTGCGAGGAGGCCTGCAACCGTCGTCCAACCGACGGCGACCACCGCCGCTCCGGCTGCGACCCGGCGCAGGTCGACCGTGTCCAGCGCCCACGCCGCGGCCAGGCACACCAGCGGGAACCCGTGCCAGGCGAACCGGGACAGGTAGTCCATCGCCGGTGCGGACAGGGCCGGGATGATCCACAGCGCGGTGCAGCTCGCCAGCACCAGCGCGGCCGGGCCCGCGGTGCGCGACCGGAACAACGCGGCGACTGCGAACGCGAGCAACGGCAGCAGGGTCGCGGCTGTCAGCTCGATCCACCGGCCGTCGGTCGTGGCCTCCACCCCGACCTTCACGTAGAAGGTGTTCGGCAGCGGATGGCCGTAGTAAGCCCATCGTGCGGCCACGTAGCCGGCGCCCAGTGCGCCGCCCCCCGCGGTCCACAGCCAGGTCGACCTCCGGGAACGGCGCAGCCACAGCCACACCAGCAGCGCGGGGCCCACGCCGAGGACTCCGTCGGGGCGGAGGGTTCCCGCGAGCAGCAGCAACGCCGGCATCTCCCAGGAACTGACCACGACGTCCGGGTCGCGCAGCAGCCGCGCGGCGAGGACGACGGCCCGCAGCACGACCAGCGCGAAGGGTGCGGTCTCCAGCCCCGCGTCGACGTGGACCCAGGTCGGGAGGAACAGCACGAAGCTCCCCGCGGCCACCACGGCGCCGCTGCGGGTGCGAGGCTCGGTGACGAGCACCCACACGATCACCGCCGCACAGGCGGCGGCGGTCAGCTTCGACACCACCGGCAGCGGTACACCGAGCCACACCCACGGCGCGTGCCACACCATCCACGCGAAGTTGGTGAAACCCTCCACCGGAGTCCGGCCCGGGTTCCAGACCGGCCCGAACCCGTGCGCGAGGTTCGCGCTGTACCGGTAGGTGATGAAGGCGTCGTCGACGGTCACCGACCAGCACGCCCACACCCCGACGGCCAGGGACGCGAGGGCAGCGGCCAGGAGGATCCTGCGGTCCGGGGAGAGCCGGCCCGTGTCCTGGCCGCGGTCCGCAGCCTGTCGGCGCGCGCGCAGCATGGCCGCCAGTGTTCCGCGAACCGCGTCGGGCCGTGGCCCGAATCGGTCACAGTCACGCGCGGACGTGGGTCGTGGCCTGCACCGATGAGTTCCGTCCCGCGCCGCGGTCGTACCGGGCATGAGCACACCCACGCAGCGCCCCACCACCCTGAACAACATCGGCGTCGTCATGTTCACCGTCGCCGACCAGGACGCCGCCCTGGACTTCTACACCCGTGTGCTCGGGTTCGAGGTCCGCGGCGACACCCGGTTCGGCGAGAACGACGAGTACCGCTGGCTGGAGGTCGCCCCGCCCGGCTCGACCGCGCGGCTCGCGCTCAACCCGCCGATGTTCGACGAGCCCGGTGGCAGCGCCATCGGTGTCGAGACCCCGGACCTGGCCGCCGAGCACGCCCGGCTGGCCGAGCTCGTCGCGGACATGGAGCCGCTGCCCACCGAGGACACCCCCGGCGCGCCGCGACTGTTCATGCTCCGCGACCCGGACGGCAACGTGATCACCGTCGTCGAGGTCTGAGCCGTCAGGGCACCGGGGGCACCCCGGCCCGGACCAGCACCGCGTAGGGGCCGACGTCGCGTCGCTGCCAGGCCGGGTCGTCGAACAGCTGCGGGGCGAACACCGCGGGCTCGGCGCCCTGGCGCGGGTCGGGGAACCGGTCCTGCGACAGCGGCAGCCGCAGGGTCCCGTCGGCGGCCCGGTCCAGCACGAACACCGACGGTGCCCGCTCCGGGGCCCGGTCCAGCGCGTCGAGCAGCTGCGCCGGTCCGGCCGCGGCCGCCCAGCGACGGGCCTCGTCGGTGCGGGCCGGGTAGTCCGCGAGCGGGTTCGCGTACTGCGGCTGCGACGCCTGGAACGCGAAGTACGGCACGTAGCTGAGCAGGGTCGCGTTCGCGCTCGCGACGACGACCTCCCGCGGCGGGCGGCCGGTCAGACCGTCGATCGTGCTGCGCAGGTCCCCGAGCCAGGCGTTCGCGTCCGCCGGGTCCCGCGAGCCGTCGGGCCGCGTCCCGTCGGGCCGGTAGTCCTGGGCCGTCCCGGTCCACCCGTAGTCCTGCGGGACGGACTGCACCTGCCCGACGACGACCGCCGCGGCCAGCGCCGTCGCCACGGCCGCGCAGGTCCCGGCACGGACACCCCGGTCGCGCAGGACGCCGGCCAGTGAGGCGACCGCCCACACCGCACCACAGGCCAGTGCCGCGGTGAGGATCGGCTGGATGCGGAACGCCAGCAGCGTGCTGCCGAACGCCAGCGCCGCCGTCGACAGCAGGTACCAGGCGTAGCCGCAGGCAGCGGTGACGCCCAGCGCCCGCGCGACCGGGTCCGTGCGGAACCGTGCCACGATCCACACCGTGCCCAGCAGGCACAGCGCCCCGACCGGGGTCGCCTCCAGCATCGGCAGCGGCCAGCGCGACCCCGCCTCGGCGAGGAAGTGCTGGCCCGCGCTGTAGGTGGGCTGCCCGGCCGAGGCCAGCAGGTACGGCAGCCAGTGCACCAGGGCCGTCGGCAGTGCCGCGGCGACGACCACGACGATCGTCACGGCGAGCGTCGCGGGCCGGGTCGTCCGCGTCACCAGGCCGTCGACGGCCAGCACCGTGAGCACGAACCCGGCGAACACCAGGATCTGGGTGTGGGTGACCGCGGCCAGCCCGAGGACGAGACCGACGAGCAGCGCCGTCCGGGCCCACGAGCCGCCGTTCCGGCGCACCAGCCGCAGCCCGAGCACGGCCAGCGGCGGGACGAGCGCCGCGGTCAGCCAGGAGTACGGCGAGTACGCGGCGAGTGTCACGAACCCGGCGAGGGTGGTCGCCACGGCTGCCCCGACCGCCCGCGGGCGGGACGTCACCAGTGCCCACAGGGCGTAGGTCAGGACGGCGGTGACCGCCAGCGTCGCGATCGAGAACGGCTTGTGGAACGCCCAGGCGTCGACACCCAGCAGCGCCGCGGCCCGCCCGCCGAGCCAGAACCACGCGGCCGGGTAGTACGGCGGCATGTCCGCGTAGGCGAAGTCCGCGAGGCGCGCCGAGTCCGCGAACCGGGTCAGGAACGCGACCCGGAACTGCTGGTCCCCGCCGACCCCGAACAGGTAGTGCGGGGTGTTCGCCAGGAACAGCGTGAGCGGCAGCGCGGGCAGGGCCGCCAGCCCCACCCACGACAGCGGCGCGGCGACGAGCGGCGACCGGCTCCACGCGGCGGCGGCCAGCACCGCGGCGACGAGCGCACCACCGGTCGCGGTGAGGGCCAGCCCGACGTTCGACCCGGCCGGGACCGTGATCCGGTCCGCGAGCAGCAGCCCCGCGGCGACGACCCCGACGGCGACGACCGGGCCGACGACCAGGTCGGCCGCGGCGAGGAGCCGTCGCGCCACGGTCAGGGCTGCTTCTTCACGGCGACGACGAGGAACGCCTTCGAGATCGCCCACAGCGCCGGGAAGCGGCGCAGCGCCGAGACGCCCAGCGAGTACAGCCGCGACCCGCCGCCCTCGGCCAGGCTGACGTCGCCGGGCACGGTGAACCGGGCGTCGAGGTCGGGGCGGCGCGCGAGGAGCCGGCGCATCCGCAGGTAGCTGGGGGCGTAGCTGGCGTCGGTGTAGTCGCTGCCGCGCCCGGACCAGCGCAGGTAGCGGGTCGCGAGCGGGAGCGGCAGCCACGCCAGGAACGGCAGCGCGTAGTGCGCCTCGATCGGCCACCACCGGTTCGGCACCAGGATGTAGGCGACGCCGCCGGGCCGCAGGCAGGACGCGATCCGCTCCAGCGCGTCGGGCTGGTCGTCGAGGTGCTCCAGGACGTTGTCGAGCACGGCGACGTCGAAGGAGCCGGCGTCGTCGCCGTGCCCGAACTCGCCGATGCCCTGGACACGGAACGTGAAGTTGTCGGCCCCGCCCTCGGCGGCCAGCCGGGTCGCCTCGGCGGCCAGCGCACCGTTCGGCTCGATGCCGACGACCTCCCGGCACAGACCTGCGAGCTCCAGTGCGGTGTAGCCGTAGCCGCAGCCGAGATCGACCACCCGTGCGTCACGGAACGGCAGGTCGAGGAAGGGTTCGGTGGTGATCGCGATCTGCCGGGCGAACCCGGTGGCGAGCGTCCGCCGCTCCACCATGCGCAGGGAGCGTTCGTACTCGGGGAGGTCGGTCACGTGGTCTCCGTCGAGAGCGTCGGGGGGTCACCCACCGTACGGGGACGGGGGCGCACCGTCCGGACCGGGCGGGGCGAACGCCTGCGCTCCGGGGGTCACCGGCGCCCCCGGGGCGCAGGCGGTGAGCCGCCACAGCTCCTGGCCCCCGCCCGTCGCGACGAGCTCGAACCCGGGCACCGGCGCGATGTCGTGCAGCCCCGGGTACCAGCGGGCGCCCCCGTGGCTCGGCCAGAACGTGATCGGCCCCGTCAGGAGCCAGTCGACGCCGAGGTCGGCGGCCGCCGTGCAGATCGTCGGGTCGGTCCCGACGTCGCGGAACCGGGTGGCCAGCAGGATCTGCTCCGGGGTCCAGTTCCCGATCAGGTGCGGGAACAGGACCCGGCGCCCGGTGAGCGGGAACAGCAGGGAGTTGCCGGTGAACGGGTCCGCGGCCACGACGTCGTCGGGGCCGACGATCCGCCCGACCTCGTCGAGGAACTCGCGCTGCCCCGGTTCGAGGATGGCGTCCGACGGCCGCTGGTACGGCCCGGCCAGGACGTCGGCGTGCGTCGCCACCGACATCCCGCCGGTCGTGGCGACGACCACCGCGAGCAGCACCGCCGCGAGCGCGGGCGCGACCACCCGCCGACGGGCCGGCGCCTCGGTGGGCGGGATCCGCAGCAGCACGTGGCGCAGGACCGACGCGACGGCGCACAGCCCGACCACGGCCAGCACGGCCCCGGTGACGGGCACCATCGCCGCCAGCCGGTAGGAGTCGTTGTACCAGGCACCGGTGAGGGCGGCGGAGGTCGTGCCGTCGTCGGCCGCGGCCAGCACGTACAGCGCGCCGGAGGCGACGTGCGCGGGAACCAGCCACGACGTCGCGACGTGCCGCAGCGCGGCCACCGCGCCGATCACGACCAGCACCGACAGCACGACGAGGTCGGGACGGCCGTTGGAGGAGTTGAACAGCACCTGACCGATCGCCGTCGGCACGTCGGTGATCGCGGGCCAGTCGAAGCTGCGCACGCCGGCGGTCAGCGGTGAGGCCGTCATGAACCACAGGACGGCGGCGACGATCCCGGCGACGCCGACCGTGGCCAGCACCGGCTGCCAGAACCGGCGGGTGAGCAGCCGTCGCCGGGCCAGCACGCCGATGCCCCACAGCACCGGGAACAGGCCGAGCACCGCGAGGCTGAACAGCGCGTTCGGGTGGGCGAGGCCGAGCGCGGGCAGGGTCAGGACCAGGGTGGCCGCCGCACCGCCCGCGCCGATCACGCTGCGCTCGGCCACCCCGACGACGGCCAGCAGCAACGTCAGGTACCCGGGCAGCAGTGCCACCCCGAGCAGGTTCGGCCACAGCACCCCGAACGACATGAGCGCCCACGGCAGGGCGGTGAACCCGGTGGCCAGCACCGGCGCGACCAGGGCGGCACCGGGCGACGGGCCCATGACCTGGCGGCTCAGCGCCGCCACGGACAGCGGGAACACCACCCCCGCCACGACCCAGGCCGTCAGATTGGTGGCGACCGGGACCCCGCTGCCGGACAGCATCGCGACCAGCGACACGAGGTCGTGCCAGCCCGCCGGGTACAGCGCCACCGCCGACGACGGGTTCGTCAGCGACCCCAGCGTCAGCGACGACGCGTCGCCGGACTGCAGGATGTGGGCGACGGCGTTGTAGTGGAAGACGCCGTCGTAGGTCGAGGACAGGGCGTCCACCGGGCCGAACCCCAGCACCACCGTCCACCACGCCAGCCCGGCGGCGACGACGACACCGACCGCGGCGGCCACCCCGGCCCGGCGGCCGTCGGTGCCCGCGCGCTGGGCGGAGGTCCGCCACACCTGGGGCATCGCGGTCGTCATCGGTTCGGGGCGCTTCGCGAACCGGCCCCTCGGGGCGCGGACGCGGGCCAGCGAGGCCCGGATCCGCCGGCCCGGGGTCCACGACCGCAGCGCCGTCCGCCAGCCACGGTGCAGCGCGCTGCCGGCCGGGCGGCGGGCGACGAAGGCCCGGAACAATCCGCCGAGCAGCGCGAGCACGACCGCGGCGCCGAGCGGCACCCACGGCCCCCAGCGCACCCCCACGAGCGGTGCGAGCACGGCCGAGGACGAGACGACCGCGGTCGACACCAGCGGGGACAGGCCCCCGGCGGTGATCCCGCGGACCCCGCACGCCCGCAGCACGAGCAGACCGGGCCCGACCACCCAGAACACCGCGACGAGTGCGGTGGGCAGCGCGGACAGCCAGGTGGGTCCGGCCATCGAGGTCGCGCTCCTCTCCCGGCGCCGAACCCGGAGCCGTCGACGACCCACCGGACCCGATTCCCCGGCGCTGGCCGGTCTCGGAGACTACCGGCGGTCGTACGGCCCCGCCGGTCCCGTGCCCGACCGGGTGATCAGGACCCGACGACCCGGCCCGCGTCGCAGGCGGTGATGCGCCACAACGCGTTGTCGCCGTCGCGGGCGAGCAGCTCGAACCCGTCGGCGTCGGCGAGGTCGTCGAGCCCCGGCCACTGCGTGGCCAGCGGGTCGGGCTGCCAGAACGTGGGCGGCGCCGTGATCACGTAGCCGGTGCCGGTCTCGGCGACGGCCGCACAGACCGCCGGGTCGTTCGAGGCGTCCCGCAGCCGCTCGGCGATGATCCGCTGGTCCGGCGACCACACCCCGGTGAGGTGCGGGAACAGCACCTGACGGTCGGTGAGCGGCCACAGCATCGCGGTCCCGGCCCACGGGTTCTGCGCCACCACCGCGTCCGACGGCAGCAGGTCGCCCGCCTCGCGCAGGAACCGGGCCTGCTCCGGACCGACCAGCACCTCCTCCGGGGTCTGGTAGATCGCGGCGAGCGAGTCGATGTGCGAGCGCTGGTAGAGCCCGCCCGAGGTGACGACGACGGCGATCACCCCGATCGCGACGAGCACCGCGGCCCGGGGCCGGGGCAGCCCGGCGACGGCGGGCGCGGCCCGGGTGAGGCGGTCCCGGACCAGGCAGGCGAGGCTGCGGGCCAGCGAGCACAGCGCCACCAGGCCGAGCGCGGCCAGCGGGGCCGCGGTCACCGGGACGAGCGCGGCGATCCGGGGCGAGTCGTTGTACCAGACCCCGGTCCACACCGAGGACCACGTGGTGGCGCCGACGACGTAGAGCGTGCAGACGAGCAGGTGCGCCGGGACCAGCCAGGACGTGCGGGCCCGGCGCAGCGCCCACACCGCCCCGGCCACCGTGAGGACCGCGATCGACCAGGCCGGGGCGTTGTCCTCGGGGTTGTGCAGCACCGCGTTCCACGCGGCGTCGGTGACCGAGACCTCCGGCTCCCAGTAGTAGCCGCGGATCCCGTCGAGGGCGGGGGAGACGAACATGAACCAGGCGACGCCGCCGAGCGCGGCGAGCACGACCGGTACCGCGACGACCGCGCGCACCGTGGGCCACACGCCGCCGCGCAGCCCGCGGCGCACCGCGCCCGCGAGGCCCCACAGGATCGGCGGTACCGCGACGACCACGGCGCCGAACAGCGCGTTCGGGTGCGCGAACCCCAGCGCGACGACGGCGGCCCCCGCCGGGAACCAGCGCGCCACCCGTCCCGGGGGGTACGGGCCCGGCCGGGCGGGCGACACCGGGTCCGGCCCGAGACCCGGCCGTGCGGCGAGCGCTGTCGCGGCCAGCGCGGCAGGCACCAGTGAGACGCCCAGCAGGTTCGGCCACAGCGCGCCGTAGGTGACCAGCGTCCACGGGAACGCGACGAACCCGAGCGCGAGCACCGGCGCGGCCAGCGCGGCACCGGCCGAGCGCCCGACCAGGGTGCGGACCAGGAAGAGCACCGACAGCGGCCACACCAGCAGCGTGGTGACCAGCGCGACCACGTTCGACGCGACGACGATCCCGCCCGGCCCCGTGGCCAGCGGCGCCACCAGCGAGACGACGTCGTGCCAGGCCGCCGGGTAGAAACCGGGGGAGTTGACCAGGCCGCCGACGGTGAGCGACGACGCGTCGTGCGTCCCGAGGATCCGGGCGACGGCGTTGTAGTGGAAGTTCGCGTCGAAGGTCTGGGACAGCGCGTCGGGACGGTCCATCCCGCGCAGCACGGCCCGCAGGCCCAGCACCGCGGCGATCGTCAGCCCGCCGAGCGCGGCGAGCCCGGTCCAGCGCCGGTCGGGTCCGCCGCGGAGCAGTGTCCGGACCGACTCCCCGGCGGCGGCCCGCACCACGGTGGGCCGCGGCAGCAGCGGGCGGCGCAGCACCAGCCGTCGTACACCCACCACGAGCAGCGCGAACGCGGCCGCCGCGGCGACCGGTGCGGCCCCGCTCCAGGGCACGCCGAGCATGCTCGCGCCGACGGCGGACCCGGCGATCACGCCGACCGACAGCATCGGGGCGGCGCCCCAGGCGGCGATCCCGCGCAGGCCGGCGGCGAGGCCGACGACCAGCCCCGGGAGCGTGACCCAGGCAGCGGCCAGCACCACGAGGGGGACGGCGGACAGCCAGCTCACGCCATCTTCTCCTCGGGCCACGACGGTGCCGGATACGTCCGCTTCTCCGACCTGCCTGCGAGGGTACCGAAGCCGCCGGGTGCCACGGATCACGCCTGCCCTACCCTCGATGGCCGTGAGCGTCGACAGTGCCGACCTGAACGGTTACGACCTGAGCAGCTACGACCTGATCGTCGTCGGGTCCGGGTTCTTCGGACTCACCGTGGCCGAGCGCGTCGCCGACGGCCTCGGGAAGCGCGTCCTGGTCCTGGAGCGCCGGAACCACATCGGCGGCAACGCCTACTCCGAGGCCGAGCCGGAGACCGGGATCGAGATCCACCGGTACGGCGCGCACCTGTTCCACACCTCGAACGAGCGCGTGTGGGCCTATGTCAACCGGTTCACGAGCTTCACGAACTACCAGCACCGCGTGTTCGCCCGGGTCGGCGAGCAGGTCTACGCGTTCCCGATGAACCTCGCGCTGATCAACCAGTTCTTCGGAAAGGCCCACACCCCCGACGAGGCGCGCTCGCTGATCGCCGAGCAGTCCGCGGAGGTCGAGACCGGGCAGGCCGCGAACCTCGAGGAGAAGGCGATCTCGCTGGTCGGACGCCCGCTCTACGAGGCCTTCGTCAAGGGCTACACCGCCAAGCAGTGGCAGACCGACCCCACCGAGCTGGACGCCTCGATCATCACCCGGCTCCCGGTCCGCTACACCTACGACAACCGCTACTTCAACGACACCCACGAGGGCCTGCCGACCGACGGCTACACCGCCTGGCTGGAGCGGATGGCGGCGCACGAGAACATCGACGTCGTGCTCGACACCGACTACTTCGCGGTGCGCGAGCAGCTGCCCGCCGACGTGCCGGTCGTCTACACCGGACCGCTGGACCGCTACTTCGACCACGCCGAGGGCGAGCTGGGCTGGCGCACCCTGGACTTCGAGATGTCGGTCGAGCCGACCGGCGACTTCCAGGGCACCTCGGTGATCAACTACAACGACGCCGAGGTTCCCTTCACCCGGATCCTCGAGTTCCGCCACATGCACCCCGAGCGGGACTACCCGAAGGACAGGACGGTGATCGTGCGGGAGTACTCGCGCTTCGCCGAGTCCGGGGACGAGCCGTACTACCCGATCAACACCCCCGACGACCGGGCGAAGCTGGACCGCTACCGCGAGCTGGCCCGCAAGGAGACCGCGAACCGGGGTGTGCTGTTCGGCGGGCGGCTGGGGACCTACAAGTACCTCGACATGCACATGGCCATCGGGTCGGCGCTGACGATGTACGAGAACCGCCTCGTCCCGCACTTCACCGAGGGGCGCCCGCTGTCGGGCACCGAGGCCGAGGACTGATCACGGATCATGGGGCGGAACGCCCCGGCGTCCACCCCAGCTCCGCCGACACCGCGGCCGCGGCGGCCGCCGTCGCCCGACCCGTCTCGTCGAACCGGCCGTCCAGCCGGGCGGTCGGCCCCGAGACGTTGAGCGCCGCGACGACCCGGCCGCGGAAGTCGCGCACCGGTGCGGAGACCCCGGCCACGCCGGGCTCGAACTCCTCGTGGGACACCGCCCAGCCGCGTTCGGCGGCCTCCTGGATCGCCTGCCACAGCTGCGGGACCGTCCGGACCCGGGAGTGCGGGTAGTCCGGCACCAGGTCCTCGACCGCGCCGAAGCGCACGAACAGCTCGTCGGGGGTCGCGTCGGAGAGCAGCACCCGGCCCGCCGACGTGCACGGCAGCGGCGCGCGCCTGCCCTCCCAGCCGGTCGTGCGGAACGAGTGCCCGGACACCGTCCGCGCGGTCAGCAGCGCGTCGTCGCGGAGCACGCACAGGTGCACGGTCTCCTCGGTCTCGGCGGCCAGCCGGTGCAGCACCGGCTCGGCGACGGCCGTCAGGCGGCCGCCCGTGCCCCGCGCGGCGAGCGAGAACAGCCGCCACCCCAGGCGGTAGACGAGTGTGTCCTCGTCGCGCTCGACGAGCCCGGCGTCGGCGAGGGCCCGCAGCGCGCGCGAGACCTGGCTCTTCTCCCGCCCGGTCAGCCGGGCGACGGCGGCGACGCCCAACCCGTCGGTGCGCACGGCCTCGTCCGAGGCGAGCGCCTCCAGCAGCGCGACGTCGCGGCCGAGCCCGTAGCCGTTGTGCACACCGGTGACGCTAGTCCCGGTTGCCCTCAGCGCAACGATGATCTCGATTCCCGGTGGCCCCTGGCCGCGGCCGTGCCGACTTCCTACATTCGGGGACCAACCGGCTCGGGGTGCACCGCCCCCGATCGCGCCCCGAGCCGGAACCAGCTCCCGACACCACCCGGACCCGATGAAGATCACCGACATCACGCTGGACCGGGTGCGCCTCCCGCTCGACCCGCCGCTGCGCGCCGCCTGGGACCCCGAGCCCCGCACCGTGTTCGACGCGACGATCGTGCGCGTCCACACCGACGACGGCGTCGTCGGCATCGGCTCCGGCGACACCATGGACGGCTTCGACGCCTACCGGCACCTGTTCGTCGGCACCGACCCGCTCGCGATCGCCCGGCACGTCCGCGCGATCGAGACCTGCGCGCTGCACGGCGGCCACTACTGGCCGCTGGAGGCGGCGTTGTGGGACCTCGCGGGCAAGGTCGCCGGCCTGCCCGTCGCGACCCTGTTCGGCGGTACCTACGACGCCGTGCCCGCCTACGCGTCGTTCTGCGTGCTGCGCCCGCCCGCCGAGCGCGCCGAGGTGGCGCACCGGGTCGCGGAGGAGGGCTTCCGTGCGGTCAAGATCCGGATCGACCGGGACCGGGTCGAGGAGGGGATCGGCGCCGTCGCGGCCGTCCGGGAGGCGCTCGGCGAGGACTTCGCGATCATGGTGGATCTCAACCAGGCGTGGCGGATGGCCGGCGACGTCGCCCCGGCGACCGACCTCGCCGCGACGCGCCGCCTCGTCCGGCGACTCGCCGACCTGGGGGTCTTCTGGGTCGAGGAGCCGCTGCCCTACGCCGACGCCGACGGCATGCGCACCCTGCGTGCCGACAACCCCGGGCTGCGGATCGCCGCGGGGGAGATGCAGCGCTCGTTCGGTGAGCTGCTGCGCCTGCTCGACGACGACGTCCTCGACGTCCACCAGCCCGACGTCGTCCTCGCGGCCGGGATGAGCCGGGTCCGCACCCTCGCCGAGCTCGCCCTGTTGCGCCACCGCGCGTTCACCCCGCACAGCTGGACGAACGGCATCGGCGTGCTCGCGAACCTGCACGTCTCCGCCGGCGTCGGCGGCGGCCCGTTCTTCGAGTTCCCCTACGACCCGCCGGACTGGACCCCGGCGCGTCGCGACTTCCCGCTGGCCGAACCCCTGACCGTCGGCGACGACGGCATGCTGGCGGTCCCGAGCGCCCCCGGCCTCGGGTTCACCCTCGACGAGGAGGCGATCGCACGGTGGCGGGTCCGGTGAACGGGTTCACGGTCGAGGCAACCTGCGCCCTGGAGTTCGGTCCCGGCGCGGTCGCCCGGGTCCCCGCGCTGGTCGACGGCCTCGGTCGGGCGGCGGCGTTCGTCGTCACCGACGCCGGGCTGCGCGCCACCGGCATCGTCGACCGGGTCGTCGGCGACCTCACCGCGGCCGGGCTGTGGACCGAGGTGTTCGACGGGATCGGCCCCAACCCGTCGACGACGGCCGTCGAGCACGGCGCGACGGCGCTGCGCGCGTTCGGCTCCTGTGTGGTCGTCGCGATCGGCGGCGGCTCGGTGCTCGACGCGGCCAAGGGCATCGCGCTGCTCGCCACCCACCACGGCGCCCGCGCGACCGACGACCTGTGGTCCTCCCCCGTCGCGGGGCTGCCGCTGATCGCGGTCCCCACCACCGCCGGGACCGGCGCGGAGACCAACGGGTTCGGCGTCGTCGAGGACACCTGCGCCAAGCGGAAGGTCTACCTGGGCCACGCCTCGGTCCGGCCGCGCGTCGCCGTCCTCGACCCGGAGCTGACCGTCGGCCTGCCGCCCGCGGCGACGGCCGCCACCGGCTTCGACGCGCTCGTCCACGGCGTCGAGTCGCTCGCCTCCCGCGGCGCGAACCCGGTCTCCGACGCCGCCGCCGCCCAGGCCGTCGCCCTGGTGGGCCGGTGGCTGCCGGTCGCCGTCGACGACGGCACCGACCTGGAGGCCCGCGCGCAGCTGCTGCTGGGCGCGCACCTGGCGGGCCAGGCGCTGACCGTGTCCGGGCTGGGCCTGGTCCACGGCATCGCGCACGCGGTCACCGCGCACACGGGCACCCCGCACGGTGTCGCGCTCGCGTCGGTGAACGAGCAGGTCATGCGCTGGAGCGCCGGCGCGGCGGCGGAGGCGTACGCCCGCGCCGCGGCCGCGCTGGGGACCGCCGACGCCGTCGCCGGGATCGCCGCGCTCGTCGAGGGCATCCGCGTCCGGCGCCCGCTGCACGAGCTCGGCGTGGACCGGGGGCTGCTGCCGGTGCTGGCGGCCGCCGCCGTCGTCGACCCGGTGACGGCCAACGCGCCGCGCACCCCCACCGAGGACGACGTGCGGGAGATCCTCGACGCGGCCTGGTAGCGGCTCAGAGCCGGGCGGCGACCGCGGCGACGAACGAGTCCAGGTCCGACAGGTCCGCGAGCCGGGCGACGACGATGTCGTCGTCGACGTCCACGTAGTCGTGCACGAGCACGTTGCGGAAGCCGACCGCCCGGGCGACCCGCTGCGCGACGTCGTCATCGACGAAGCCGTGCCGGCCGAGCAGCCGCACCGCGTCGGCGTTCGTCGCGGGCGGGCCCCACCCCTCGGACGAGCAGACGTGCTGGGCGACGTCGACGCAGCCCTCGATCGCCGTCACGAACAGGTACTTGACCCCGCTGAGCCACAGCCGGTCGGCCCGCCGGTCGGCGTCCGCGGCCGACTCCGCCCGCAGGACGGCGAGGTCGTCGGTAACCGACCGGAGCAGCCGGGCCACCCGCGCCTCATCGACCATGCCCACCCCGCACGGCATCGAGGAACTCCCGGTGCGCGCGGGTGATCCGTGGCAGCTCGTCGGCGTAGATCTTGCGGGTGGTCGCCACCCAGCGCACCCGTGCCGGCGGGTCGTCGTCGAGGAGCAGCTCGCCGTCCATCGCCACCCGACCGGCGAGCTCCAGGGGCGCGGAGTTCAGGACGAGCAGGTCCACGTCGTCGGGGAGGTCGACCTCGAACGACGCCGGGGCGTCGTCCCGCCACCAGGCCGCCACGTCGAGGTCGGAGGCCGCCCGCGGGCGTCCACCGGCGGCCCGGCTGCCGTGAACGAACGCGAACCGCGCCCCGGCGCGGCGCAGCACCGCCGCGACCTCCGCACGCCGGGCCGGTTCGTCCATGGCGCCAGTCTGGCACGCGGAGCGGCGGGGAACCGGACGATCCACACCGCTTCCCCGCCGCGCCCGCCCGCCTCCCGGCTCCCGTACCGCGCGCGGCTACGCTCGCGCACGACTCCACCCGGACCCGGGCGGACCGGCAGCGCCGCCGCCCGGGACCCCCGCGCCCCCGCGACGACAGAGGCAGCTCCTGCGATGACCACGACGGACCAGCGAGGTCAGGTGTCCCCCACCACTCCGGCGACGACCAGCGGCGAGACGCTGCTGCAGCGGGTGGTCCTGCCCCGGCCCGCCGACCCGACCGCCGTCCGCGCGCTCTACCTCGACGAGCGCCCCGGCACCACGCTCGCCCCGGTCGAGCCGCTGGCCGACGAGGACGCGCGTCCGCTCTCGCTGACCGTGTCGACCATCGGCGGCCGCCGCACCCGCATCCTCGACCGCACCAGCGCCACCGTCCCCGCGGCCACCGAGGTCTCCTTCGGCGCCTACTTCAACGCCTTCGCCGCCGGCTACTGGCGGGCCTGGTCCACGCTGATCAGCATCGAGCTGCGCCTGGACCTGGAGGGCTCCGGCCGCGTCGACGTCTACCGCACCAAGGCCGACGGGTCGCAGATCGTCGTCGCCGGTGAGGTGGTCGAGGGCCGCCGCCGGGTCACCCTGGAACTGGACCTGCGCCCCTTCGGGGACGGCGGCTGGTACTGGTTCGACCTGTCCACCGACGACGCCGACCTGACCCTGCACGGCGGCGGCTGGCACGCCCCGCACGACGCGCCGGGCCGCGCGGCCGTCGTGGTCGGGATGCCGACGTTCAACCGCCCGGCCGACTGCGTCGCCACGCTCACCGCGCTCGGCTCCGACCCGCAGGTCCTCGAGGCGATCACCGCGGTGATCCTCCCCGACCAGGGCACCCGCAAGGTCCGCGACGAGGCCGGCTACGAGCAGGCCGCGGCCGCGCTCGGGGACCGGCTGCGGATCATCGACCAGCCCAACCTGGGCGGCTCCGGCGGCTACGCCCGGATCATGTACGAGGTCCTGCACGGCACCGGCCCGCACGCGGGCGGGATCGACTGCGAACAGATCCTCTACATGGACGACGACATCCTGCTCGAGCCCGAGTCGGTGCTCCGCGCGATCGCGTTCAGCCGGTTCGCCCGCGAGCCGATGCTCGTCGGCGGGCAGATGCTGTCGCTGCAGGCGCGCTCGCAGCTGTCCACCATGGGCGAGGTCGTCGACCGCAACCAGTTCCTGTGGCGCCCCGCCCCGGACACCGAGGCCCACCACGACCTCGCCGCCCGCACCCTGCGCCAGACCCGCTGGCTGCACCGCCGCGTCGACGTCGACTACAACGCCTGGTGGATGTGCCTGATCCCGCGCCGGGCCGCGGAGCAGCTCGGGCTGCCGCTGCCGCTGTTCATCAAGTGGGACGACGCCGAGTACGGCCTGCGCGCCCGCGCCGCCGGGTTCCGCACCGCGACCGTCCCGGGCGTCGCGATCTGGCACATGTCCTTCATCGAGAAGGACGACTCCTCGGACTGGCAGGCGTACTTCCACTACCGGAACCGGCTCGTCGCCGCGGCCCTGCACGGCCCCGACGACCCGCGCGCGATGCTGAAGGAGACCTTCAAGCGGACCCTGCGCCACCTGATGCTCATGGAGTACTCGGCGGTCGCGCTGCAGATCAAGGGCTTCACCGACTTCCTGGCGGGCCCCGAGGCGCTGTTCCCGAAGCTGCCCGTGGTGCTCGACGAGATCCGGGTCCTGCGGGCGCAGTACGACGACGGCCGCCCGCTCGACTCCGCGACCGAGGTGCCGCTCGCCGACCTCGACGCGCTGGGCGCCCAGCTGTTCCCGAAGCCCCCGGTGGGCCGGGCGAAGGCCGCGGTCGGGCTCGCCCGCGGGGTGCTGCGCAACCTGCGCACCCCGGACCCGGCGCTGCGCGAGCGCCCGCAGCGCAACGTGCCGTGGAAGAACGCCCAGTGGTTCGTGCTGGCCGGCCTGGACTCCGCGACGGTGTCCACCCCGGACGGCCGCGGGGTGACCTTCCGCCGTCGTGACCCGGCGATGTTCAAGGAGATGGTCGCGGAGTCGTTCCGGCTGCACCGCGCCGTCGCGGCGGACTGGGACGGACTGCGTGCCCGCTACCGGGCGGCGGCGCCCGTGCTGACCGGCAAGGACGGTTGGAAGCAGATCTTCGAGTGAGCCCCGCCCGCCGGGGGCCGCTGCTGCTCCTGCTCGGCGTCGTCACCTGCCTGCTCGGTCTCGCCGCCGCGATCGCCCCCGTCGACGCCGAGGACCCGGTCGTCACCTGGCCCCGGGCGGGACAGGCACCGGCGAGCACGGTGCTGCCGCTCTCGCCGTACCGGCCGCTGGAGTTCTCCGCGACCGTCCCGTGCGCCGCTGCGGCCGCCCTGGGCGAGGGCGACGTGCTGCGGACGATGCCCGCCGCCGAGGAGAACCCGGTGACCGCGCCGGGCTTCGTCGCGAGCGTGGCCGGCGGGACGCTCACGCTGCGCACCGGCGACCGGGTGCTCGCCACCGCGCCCGCCGGGTCGGGCTGCGTGCTCGAGGTGACCTCCGCGGACGGGGGCACCGTCGTCGCCCGCGACGGCGCGATCCTCGCCGAGCGCCTCGACATCGCACCGCCGCAGGTCGCCGAACTCGCCACCGACGTCACCGGGCCCGCCGCGGCCGGGCTCGCGGTCACGCTGCACACCGACGCGCGCTACGCGTCGTCGCCGTCGCTGCTGAAGGTCGCGCTGCTCGTCGCGCACCTGCTCGCGCTGGCCGCCACCCTCGCCGTCGCCGTGCGGACCTGGACCGGCACCCGCCGGGTGTTCGACGCGCCCGTCCGCCCCGGTCCGGCCGACCTCGTGGTGCTGGTCGTGAGCTGCGCCTGGGCGGTGCTCGGGCCGCTCAACATCGACGACTCCTGGTACGCGCTGATGGCCCGCCAGGGCGCGCGGACGGGGACGATCGGCAACGCGATCTACCAGTTCGACGTCACCGAGGCGCCGTTCGCGACCAGCCAGTACCTGCTGCAGTGGTGGGGGAGCCTCGTCGGCTGGGGCCTCGGGCCGCTGCGTGTGGTGCCGGTCGTGCTGGGTCTGCTGACCTGGGTGCTGCTGCGGTACACCCTCGCCGCGCTCGCGGGCCGGGCCGGCGTCCGGCCCGGGGTGGTCGCCGCGCTCGCCGTCGCGCACCTGGCCTGGTTCCTGCCCTACGGCATCGCGCTGCGCCCCGAGCCCGCCGGGACCGCGGCCGCCGCCGGGGTGCTGCTGC